>DASYPC010000230.1:0-7500 GCA_036007105.1 Burkholderiales bacterium
CTGGGTGCGCCCACGCTCAAGCTGCGCGGCGACTACCTCGCCATCGTGACTCTGGGCTTCGGCGAGATCGTGCGCATCTTTCTCAACAACCTGTCGCGGCCGGTCAACATCACCAACGGCCCGCAGGGTCTCGCGCTGATCGATCCGTTCCGCCTCGACGGAATGGACTTCTCAGGTCCCACTTCGATCGCCGGCCTGACGCTCATCGGCTCGATGAAGTACTACTACTTGCTGCTCGTTGTCATGCTCGGGCTGATCGTCATCAACGTGCGGGTGCAGAACTCGCGGATCGGTCGTGCGTGGGAAGCGATCCGCGAGGACGAGATCGCAGCGCGCGCCATGGGCATCAACACCACGCACATGAAACTGCTCGCCTTCGCGATGGGAGCGACGTTCGGCGGCGTGGCCGGCGGCATGTTCTCCGCGATCCAGGGATTCATCTCCCCGGAGAGCTTCGTGCTGGTCGAGTCGGTGATGGTGGTCTCGATGGTCGTGCTCGGCGGCATGGGCAACATCTGGGGCGTAATCCTCGGGGCGCTGCTGCTGTCGTTCGTGCCCGAGATCCTGCGCTGGGGCGTCGAGCCTGCGCAGCAAGCGGTGTTCGGCAGAATTCTCGTCGAGCCGGAAGTGATCCGCATGCTGATCTTCGGGCTTGCGCTGGTGCTGATCATGCTGTTTCGGCCGGCGGGACTGCTTCCCTCGGCGGTGCGAAAACGCGAGCTCACGGAGCGCGTTCCATGAGCGCGCTCCTCGAAGCGCGCAACGTCAGCAAGCGGTTCGGCGGCGTGCAGGCGCTCGACGCAATCTCATTCTCGATCGAGCGCGGCGCGATCTACGGACTGATCGGCCCGAACGGGGCCGGCAAGACGACGCTGTTCAACACGCTGACCGGGATCTACCCGACCGATGGGGGTGCGTTCGTTTTCGACGGCAAGCCGCTGGCGGGACTGGCGCCGGACCGCGTCGCCAAAGCCGGCATCGCGCGCACCTTTCAGAACATCCGGCTGTTTGCCAACCTGTCCGCGATGGAAAACGTCATGATCGGGCGGCACGTGAGAACGCGCGCCGGCGTCATCGGCGCGGTCCTGCGCGGGCGCAGGACGCGGGCCGAGGAAGCCGCGATCGAGCATCGCGCCGTCGAGCTTCTCGACTATGTCGGGATTCGAGCGCGCGCCAATGACGCCGCCGGCAGCCTTCCCTACGGCGATCAGCGACGACTCGAGGTCGCGCGCGCGCTCGCGACGGACGCGAAGCTGCTCGCGCTCGACGAGCCGGCCGCGGGCATGAATCCCTCCGAGACGCAGGCGCTGCAAAGATTGCTCGAGCGCATCCGCAAGGACGGCGTCACGATCCTCCTGATCGAGCATCAGATGCGCCTGGTGATGAGCGTGTGCGACCGGGTGCTCGTGCTCGACTACGGCGAACGCATCGCCGAGGGGCCTCCGGCCGAGGTGCAGCGCGACCCGAAGGTGATCGAAGCCTACCTGGGCATTGCCCATGCTGCTTGAAGTAAAGGGATTGGAAGTCGGTTACGGCGGCATTCGCGCCGTGAAGGGCATCGACCTCGCGGTCGACAAAGGCGAGCTCGTCTGCCTCATCGGCGCCAACGGCGCGGGAAAGACCAGCACGCTGCGCGCGATCTGCGGCCTCCTGCCGGCGCGTGCGGGCAGCGTGCGCTATGACGGCGCGGAAATTACTCGCGTCCCGCACCACGAGCTGCCCCGTCGCGGCCTCGTCATGGTTCCGGAAGGACGCGGCATCTTTCCGCAGCTGACGGTGCAGGAAAATCTCGCGATGGGGGCCTTCACGCGCACCGACCCGGGCATCGCGGCCGACCTGGAGCACCAGCTCGCGACCTTTCCGCGATTGCGCGAGCGCAGCGCGCAGACCGCCGGCACCCTGTCGGGGGGCGAGCAGCAAATGCTCGCGATCGCGCGCGCGCTGATGGCGCGCCCGAGGCTGCTGCTGCTCGACGAGCCCTCGATGGGCCTTGCGCCCCAGCTGGTGGCGAAAATCTTCGCCATCGTGCGCGAAATCGCCGCGCTCGGCGTCACCATCCTGCTGGTCGAGCAGAACGCACGGCTCGCGCTCGAAGTCGCCAATCGCGGGTACGTGATGGAATCGGGAGCGATCGCGCTCGCCGACGCGGCGAGCAACCTTCTTGCTGACACTAAGGTCAGGGAAGCCTACCTGGGAGAAGGCGCGGCCTGAAGGCGACGGGGCGGCCCAGCAGGTATCATTGCGGGCCATGCGTTCGTTCCCGGCCCGCTGGGCCTTGCTTGCCCTGCTCGCTTTGTCCCTTGCTGCGTTCGCAGTCGAGCTGGACACCATCACGGATCCGCAAATCGCGAAGCTCGCACAGCAGTTCGGGCCGATCGCCAAGAGCCGCCTTACCGACGGGCGGAGTCTCGTGACCGCGCCGAAGAACAAGGCGTTGCAGCAGGAGCGGGAAAAGCTCGAGCTGGTCAATGATTTCATGAACCGCACGCCGTTCATCAGCGACCTGCAGCACTGGGGCAAGGAAGATTACTGGGCGACGCCGGTCGAGTTCCTGTCCACCAACGGCGGCGATTGCGAGGATTTTTCGATCGCGAAATATTTCGCGCTGCGCTCGCTCGGCGTGCCGGACGAGAAGCTGCGCATCACCTACGTGAAAGAGGTCGTTGTATACAATGAGGCCCACATGGTGCTCGCCTATTTTCCGGCGCCGGACGCCGAGCCGCTGGTGCTCGACAACATCAACAAGATCATCCGTCCGGCATCTACCCGCACCGATCTCGTCCCGGTCTACAGCTTCAACGGCTCGGGCCTGTGGCTGGCCAAGGACCAGACCGGTCGCGGCCAATCCGTCGGCGGGTCGGATCGCATCGGGCACTGGAAAGACGTCCAGTCGCGCTTGCGCGCAGCAATGTGAGACGCGTGTGAACGCCAGGAACCCGGGGACGAGATGAAACTATCCCGACTGCTGATCGCGCTGATCTCATTCCTTTGGGTGCTGGTGTTCATCGGCACGCTGCTGATCGTCATCCAGAGCACCCGGGACTTCCTGCAAAAGACGCTGGAATCCCACGCCCAGGACACGGCAACCTTCCTCGGGCTCGCGATCACGCATAGCGGGCGCGTCAAGGACGTCGAGACGATCGAGCGGATGACCGCTGCGGTATTCGACCGCGGCTATTACACCGAAATCCTGGTGAAGAACATGAAGGGCACGCCGCTCGTCTCGAAGCGCGTCGAGCAGGCGGTGCAGGGCGTGCCCGACTGGTTCATGACCCTGCCGCTGGTCGCGCTGACGACGCCGCGCATGAACGCGATCGTCATGGACGGGTGGATCCAGGCGGCGCAGATCGAAGTCGTGAGCCATCCGGGCCACGCCTATGCCGAGCTCTACCGGATCTCGGTGCGCTCGTTCTGGGTGCTGTTCGTCGTCGCGATCATTTCGCTCGTCACGGTGCTCGTCGTGCTGCGGCTTGCGCTGCGCCCGCTCGACGACATGGAGCAGCAGGCGATCAATATCTCGAAACGGCAGTTCACGCTGTTGCCGAAGCTGCCGTGGGCGCGCGAGCTGCAACGCGTGGCGACCGCGATGAACGGCATGGTGGTGGCGGTGGAGCGCATGCTGACCGAGCAGACCGACCTCGCCGAGAAGATGCGCAAGAAGGCCTACGTCGACGCGGTCACGGGCCTGATGAACCGCAACGATTTCGCCGAGCGGCTGTCGCACCTGATCGGCGCGCCGACCAAGCTCGACGCCGGCGTCCTCGCGGTGGTGCGCATCCGCGGTTTCGCCGCCTTCAACGAGAAAAACGGCCGAGCGGAAGGCGACGCGCTGCTCAAGCGCGTCGCGCAGCTGCTTGCCAAGGTGTGCGAGAAACATCCGCAGTCGATGCTGGCAAAGCTCGACGGCCCCGAATTCGGGATTCTGGTGCCAGAGGTCGCCGAGGCCGACGTTCCGGCGCTGGGCGACGAGCTGCTCGCCGCGCTTGCCGAGATCGAGGAATTCCCGCGAACCGAAACGAGCGTGATGACTTCGATCGGCATGGCCTACTACCGCCATCACGCCGCTGCCTCCTTCGGCAAGCTGATGTCGGCAGTCAGCGCGGCCCTGGCGATCGCACAGGCACGCGGCATTCCGGCCTGGCACCTGCAGCCGCAGGACGTCACCGAGCAGGCGGCCACGATGTACACGGAGATCAATAACATGTTCCGTGTCGGGCTGCCGGCCGAGCGCGTGGCGCTGCAGTTCCAGGCCGTGCGTCCGTGCCGAGTTGCCGAGTCGGATTGGGCGTACCGCAGCGAATCCTGTGTGCGGATTTTGGACGCCAAGGGTCAGCTCATTCGCGCGGGCGAGTTCATCGCCACGGCGAAACGGCTCGGCGCGCTGCAGCTCCTCGACCGGGTGGTCGTCGACAAGGTGATGCAGAAGATCGCGAGCGACGGCCCGATACGCGGCGGGGCCACTGCGGTGAACCTGTCGGTCGAGACGATCATCGACCCGACATTCGTCGACTGGTTGCACGACAAGCTCGCAGCCCAGCGTGATGTCGCGCGCCACATCATTCTTGAGGTCGCGGAGCACGCGATCATCGCCAACATCGGACAGGTCAAGGCAGCATTCAGCCGGCTGCGCGAGACCGGTGTGCGGCTTTCGATCGACCGGTTCGGCCAGAGCACGGCCTCGGTCGGCTACCTGCGCGGCCTGGAGGTGGACTACATCAAGATCGACGGCAGCTACACGCGGGGCATGGTCGATTCCACCGACCGCCAATTCTTCGTGCAGGCTCTGGTGGGCATCGCTCACGGCCTGAACATTCAGGTCATTACCGAGTACATCGAAACCGAGAAGGATTTCGAGCTCGCCAAGAGCCTCGGGGTCGACGGCGCGCAGGGCTACTTCATCGGGCGGCCCGAGTGAGCGCGGTGCAAACGCCAGGCGGGGGAAGCGTGGTTCCGGGCCAGGCGGAGCCGCCGAAGAAGCAGTGGACGGTCCCGCCGCGCGGGCCCTCGATGGACGATCCGCTGCTCAAGTCCCTCGTCCTGCTTACGCGCTTCTTCAACCGTCCGTACTCCGAGGAAACGCTTTGTGCCGGCCTTCCGCTCGTGGAGAGCAGGCTGACGCCGGAGCTGTTCGTACGGGCCGCCGAGCGGGCCGGCCTGACGGCCAAGGTCGCGCGCCGGCCGCTCGAGAGGCTCTCGCCCCTGGTTTTGCCGGCGGTGCTGCTGCTCGAGAACGCGCAAGCCTGCATCCTCAAGTCCTTCAAGCCGGACGGGCGCTGCGAGATCGTCGACCCGGATACGGGCGGGACGACCGAGGTCGCGGTCGAGGAACTGCGCAAGCACTATTCAGGGCATCTCATTCTGGTGCGCCAGCAATTGCAGTTCGATTCCCGCACCGAGCACAGCGCCGTGCCGCGGGTCGAGCATTGGTTCTGGGGCGTGGTGCGGCAGGCCTGGCCGGTCTACGGCGAAGTCCTGGTCGGCTCGTTTCTGATCAACGTGTTTGCGCTGGTGATGCCGCTCTTCATCATGAACGTGTACGACCGTGTCGTGCCGAACGACACGACTGAGACGCTGTGGGCAATGGCCGCCGGCGTCCTGATCGTGCTGACCTTCGACTTCGCGATGCGCATGCTGCGCGGCTACCTCATCGACATCGCCGGAAAGCGGATCGACGTCATACTTTCGGCCAACATCTTCGAAAAATCGCTGGGCATCCGGATGGAGGCACGGCCGGCTTCGGTTGGCTCCTTTGCGATGAACATCCAGGAGTTCGAGTCGTTCCGCGAGTTCATCACCTCGGCGACGATCACGGCGCTAGTCGACCTTCCGTTCGTGGTCCTGTTCATCGCGGTGATCTTCTGGATCGGCGGGTACCTCGGCTTCGTCCTCGTTCTCGCTGTGCCGATCATCATCCTCATCGGCCTCATGCTGCAGCGCCAGCTCGGCGAAATCATTCAGCAGACGTTCCGCTACTCGGCGCAGAAGCAGGGACTGCTGATCGAAAGCCTGAGCTCGATCGAGACCGTGAAGTCGATCTCCGGCGAAGGCGTGCTGCAGCGCAAGTGGGAACAGATCATAGGAACGGTGGCGCGGCTTGGGATCAAGGCGCGCACCCTGTCCTCCGCGATCGTCAACATTTCCCTCTCGGTCCAGCAATTGACGAGTGTCGCGGTGGTCGTGCTGGGCGTCTACCTCATTGCCGAGCGCGAGCTCACGGTCGGTGCGCTGGTCGCCTGCACCATCCTCACCTCGCGCGCGCTGGCGCCGCTCGGGCAGGTGGCGGGGCTCATGACACGCTACCACCAGTCTGCGGCGGCGTTGCGCACGCTGAATAACGTGATGCAGTTGCCGGTAGAGCGGCCCGCCAACAAGAGCTACGTTCACCGGCCGCACGTGCGCGGCGACATCGAGTTCCGCAACGTCACCTTTTCCTACCCGAATCAGAAGACGCCGGCGCTCTCCAACGTGTCGTTCCGGGTCGCCGCGGGCGAGCGCGTCGGTCTGATCGGGCGTATCGGCTCCGGGAAATCGACGGTCGAGAAGCTGGTGCTCGGCCTGTACAAGCCAACCTCGGGCTCGATCCTGATCGACGGCGTGGACGTGAACCAGATCGACCCAGCGACGCTGCGCAAGAATATCGGATACGTGCCGCAGGACGTGGTGCTGTTCTACGGCTCGGTGAAGGAAAACATCATGTTTGCCGCGCCCTACGCCGATGACGCAGCGCTGGTGCGCGCGGCCGAGATCGCCGGCGTGACCGAGTTCGTGCACCCGTCGGCACAGGGATTCGATCTGCACATCGGCGAGCGCGGCGAGGGTCTCTCCGGCGGGCAGCGCCAGACGGTGGTGATCGCGCGCGCTCTGCTGCTCGACCCGCCGATCATGATCATGGATGAGCCGACGAACGCCCTGGACAACCGCTCCGAGGAAAACTTCAAGGCCAAGCTCGACAAGGCGCTCGCGGGCAAGACGTTCCTGCTGGTCACGCACCGCGCTTCGCTCCTCACGCTGGCGCCGCGCTTGATTGTGCTCGATAATGGAAAAATCGTCGCCGACGGCCCCAAGGAACAGGTCATGCAAGCACTGTCGGGGGGCAAGGTGAGTGTCGCAAAGCGCGGGTGAAGCCCGTAGTCGGACGCACGCTCGCCTAGCCGATTCCTGCGCGAACGGCGGCGCACGCTGGCAAAGGAACGGATTGCGCAAAGTGAAACCAGGAAACGTGCCGCCGACGCTGGGTCGGCGCGAAGACATCGAGTTCATGGGAGAGACGGCCGCCGCTGCGTTGCAGGGCCCGCCGGTGTACTCGCATGTGCTCATCTGGGGCACCGTTGCATTCGTTGGCGTGTTCATCGCGTGGGCCGCGTTTGCCACGCTTGGTGAAACGACTGTCGGCGAAGGCAAGGTGATTCCGTCGAGCCAGGTGCAGGTGGTGCAGAACCTGGAAGGCGGGATCGTGTCCGACATCAAGGTCCGCATCGGCGACGTGGTGCGCAAGAACCA
>DASYPC010000231.1:0-2163 GCA_036007105.1 Burkholderiales bacterium
TCCGGCATCCAGTCCTTCGCCACGGCGTTCAGTTCAGCGATCGTGATCTCCGGCGAGAAGCGCTGGTTCAACCCGTACTCGTAGACGATGCCCGGGATCGGCTCGGTCTCGATGAAGTTGCGCACGAACTCGTCGGCCAGCGGACCCGACGGGCTCTTCTCGCGCTCGACGACCGAGCGCTCGAGTCCGCGTTCGAGATTGAGCTTCATGCGGGTCAACTCGGGCGCGGTGAATCCAAAGCGCGCCACGCGTGCGAGTTCGGTGAAGAGCGCGGACAGGCCGCGCTCGACGCCGCCTTTGGCGACCAACGCATCGAGGCTGGTCACTTCGGCGGTGCGCACGAACAGCGAGCGATCCGTTTGCGCGCGCAGAAACGGCGCGTTCGGCGCCTGCGCCAGCTCGTCGAGCCGCTCGGACAGCATGGCACCGAACAACCGCTCGACCATGTAGCGGCGATACGCGCCGATGGTCGACTGCTCGCGGGCGGTCCGCGTGCTCGTCACGCTGATGCGCGTATTGTCCGCCTCTGGATCGGTGATGACGGAATACGACGTCCCCGGCCGCTCCTCGACCGCAAACGACGGCCGCAGTCGCGGCGAGACGGCCGGCGGAATCGAACCGAAGTGCGCTTTGATCTGCGCCTCGATCGACGCCTTGTCGATGTCGCCGACGACGATCACCGCCATGAGGTCGGGGCGATACCAATCCCTGTAGAACTGTCTGAGGCGGTCGGCGGTGACCGCACGAATGACGTCGGGCTTGCCGATCGGCAGGCGATCCGCATAGCGCGACCCCTTGAGCAACAGCGGGAACTGCAGGTCGTGGATGCGCTCGTCGGCACCGAGCCCGAGCCGCCATTCCTCGAGGATGACGCCGCGCTCCTGCTGGACCTCGCGCGGATCGAACGTCACGTTGTGCGCGAAGTCTTCGAAGATGAGCAGCGAGCGATCGATCACCGTTGGGTTGTCGGTCGGGATCTGCAGCTCGTAGACGGTCTCGTCGAAGCCGGTGTGGGCGTTGACGTGCGCGCCGAAGCGCACGCCGAGCGACTGCATGAACGTCGGGATGGCCTGCGCCGGAAAGTGCGTCGTGCCGTTGAACGCCATATGCTCGACGAAGTGCGCGAGCCCGCGCTGGTCGTCGTCTTCGAGCACCGCGCCCGCGTTGACCGCGAGCCGCAGCTCGGCACGCGCCTGGGGCAGGTGGTTCTCGCGGATGTAGTAGCGGAAGCCGTTGGGCAGCGTGCCGACGGTGATCAGCGGATCAACCGGGACGAGGTCCTCGAGCTTCGCGGCGCGAACCGCCGGTGGAATCGGCGGCGGCGCCGCTTGCTGAGCGCTGGCCAGCCCCAGCGCTGCGACCACCGTACCGACAAGGAGGATGACGCGGGCGCGAGTGTGAAGAGACATTCGTTCGATTGTACCGAACTGCGTGGCACAGCCGGACGATTTCGCGCACCGCTCAGGTCCGCCCGTGGCGGCCCGCCTCAGTCGTGGGGCCGCCTCGGTCGTAGGGGCCGCCTTTCTTGGCCACCGTAGCGCAGAGCGCGAAGGTGGCAGCCGGCCCGCATCAAGCGCTCACATGGTGCGGCGGCGCCGCTGCTCGCTGGGGCTGATATGTGCCTGGTGTGATGCGGAACGCGACTGCAAGGCGATTCCAGCCGTTGATCGCCACCAGCGCAAACGTCAGCGCGACGAGCTCGTCTTCCGAGAAATGCTGCCGCACGCGCGCCCAGACCTCGTCCGGCACGTGGGTCTCGCCCACACGCGTCACCGCCTCGGCATATTCGAGCGCGGCGCGTTCGCGGTCGCTGAAGAACGGCGTCTCGTGCCACGCGCTCAACGCGTAGATGCGCTGCTCCGTCTCGCCTAGCGCCCGCGCGTCCTTGGTGTGCATGTCGATGCAGTAGGCGCAGCCGTTAATCTGCGACGCGCGAATCTTCACGAGCTCGAGCAGGGAGTGCTCGAGGCCGCTGGTTTCGACCTCGCGCTGCAGCGCCAGCATCGCGCGCCCGAGCGGAGTCGACCGGTACTTCGATCCATCAATTCGTGGTTCCATGATTGCCTTTCCAATCCAATGAAAGTGCCTCCAACCGGTTTCATAACCCGCTGCGGAAGCCGACTTGTGTCACGTCCGAAGCAAAACCGTGATCTGCAGTGTCAA
>DASYPC010000232.1:0-5442 GCA_036007105.1 Burkholderiales bacterium
CCTCGGCAAGGAGATCGCCGCGCAGTACCTCGCGCTCGGCGCGGACCTTTGGATCGCCGGCCGGCGCGGCAGCGTGCTCGAAGGAACCGCCAAGGAATTGATGGCGAAGCACGGCGGCAGCGTGCGAACGCACGCCGTGGACATCCGCGACGCGCAGGCGGTCGATGCGATGGCGCAGCGGATCTGGGACGAGTCCGGCCCCCTGACGGGTCTCGTCAACAACGCCGCCGGCAACTTCATCAGCCCGACCCAGGACCTGACGCCGAACGGCTTCAACGCGATCGCCAACATCGTCTTTCACGGCACGTTCTACGTCACGCACGCGGTCGGCAAGCGCTGGATCGCGGGCGGCGACAAGGGCTCGGTGCTGACGATCCTGGTGACCTGGATCTGGACCGGCTCGCCCTACGTCGTTCCCTCGGCGATGTCGAAGGCGGGACTGCACATCATGACCAAGTCGCTCGCGGTCGAGTGGGGCAAATACGGCATCCGCCTCAACGCCATCGCGCCCGGGCCGTTCCCGACCGAAGGCGCGAGCAAGCGCCTGCGGCCGGGCGATGATTCCGGGTTCGAGAAGTCTGCGACTGGCAACCCGATGCGCCGCGTCGGAAAAATGTCCGAGCTGCAGAACCTCGCTGCATTCCTGATGGCCGATGGCTGCGAATGGCTTACCGGCGAGGCGATTGCCATCGATGGGGCCGGAACGCTCGCCAGCGGCGCCAGCGGCTACTTCACCGAGCTCGACAAGCTCAGCGACGCGGACTGGGATCGCATGCGCGCGCTGATCAAGGCGCAGAACGACAAGGACCGCGCGGGGCGCAGCGCCTGACGCCCCGATGAGCGCCAAAGCCGAGCCGCGGCCGGCAGCAACGATCATCCTGCTGCGCGACGCGGACGCGGGACCGGAGGTGTTCATGCTGCAGCGAACGCGCGGCGCCGCGTTCCTGCCGGGCGCATATGTCTTTCCCGGCGGCGCGCTCGACGCGAGCGACCGCGATCCGCGCGCGGCGCAGCGCGTCGCGGGACTCAGCGACGCGCAGGCGAGCGCAGAGCTTGGCCTCGGCGCAGGCGGCCTCGCGTACTGGATCGCTGCTGCGCGCGAATGCTTCGAAGAGGCCGGGATCCTGATCGCGGTGCAGAAGGACGGCGCCCCGGTGGCACCGGCTCGCGCGCAATCGCTGCAGGACTGGCGCGAGCCGCTCAACGCGGGCAAGCGGGCGTTCGCCGAGCTGCTCGAGCAGGAAGACCTGTTCGTGCCCGCCAGCGAGATCGTCTACTTCGCCCATTGGATTACCGCGGCGGGACGGCCGCGCCGCTTCAACACGCGTTTTTTTCTCGCCCGCGCGCCGCGCGGCCAGGACGGCGCGCACGACCAGACCGAGACGGTGCACAGCTTCTGGATCAGCCCCCGCGAAGCGCTGGAACGGCACGAGCGCCAGGAGATCGAGGTCATCTTTCCGACGCGAACGTCGCTTGCCGATATCGCCAGGTTCACGACCGCGTCGGCGGCCGTCGAGCATGCACGCGGCCTCGGTGACATCGAAGTGAACGCCGCGGTGTGGGCGCTGGATCACGAAGGCTCGAAGCGCCTGTTCCGCCGCGCCGATCCGGCGTACTTCGAGATCCACTGGAGCGATCCCGGCGAGACCGGCGAAACCTGCTTCGTCATCCAGCCCGGCATCGCCAAGCGGCTCGACCGGCTCGTCACCCGCCTGACCGCGCCGAATCCGGGCGTAATGACGGGTCCCGGCACCAACACGTACCTGGTCGGAGAAAACGAGATCTCGGTGATCGACCCGGGCCCGGCGATCGACGATCACGTGGCCGCAATCGTTGCCGCGGGTGCCGGGCGAATCCGCTGGATCCTCTGCACGCACACCCATGTGGACCACTCGCCCGCCGCGGCGCTGCTCAAGGCGCGCACCGGCGCGACGGTGATCGGCCGCCCGAGGCCGGAGCACGGCAATCAGGATCACACGTTCGCGCCGGATCGCGTGCTCGAGCACGGCGAGAGAATCGAGCTGGGCGGCGTTCGTTTCCGCGCGCTTCACACGCCCGGGCACGCATCGAACCACCTGTGCTACCTGCTGGAAGAAACGAAGATGCTTTTTACCGGCGATCACGTGATGCAGGGTTCGACCGTGGTGATCAACCCGCCGGACGGCGACATGCGCACGTATCTCGCGTCGCTCGATCTGCTTCTCCACGAAGACGTGGCGATTCTCGCTCCGGGTCACGGCCACCTGATCGGCGGACCGCACAAGGAAGTCCAGCGGTTGATTAGGCATCGGCTGGCGCGCGAAGCCAAGGTCACCGCGGCGATCTCGCGGCTGGGTTCGCCGGCGCTCGAGGAGATGCTGCCGCTCGTCTATGACGATGTGCACCCGCGGATCCATGCGGTAGCGGCGCGCTCGCTTACCGCGCACCTCGAAAAGCTCGTCGCCGAAGGCAAGGTGCGGGCTTCCGGCGGGCGCTATTCGCTTGCCTGAAGCGACCGTGAGCTACGACTACGACCTGTACACGATCGGCGGCGGCTCCGGAGGCGTGCGCGCCAGCCGGATCTCCGCGACGATGGGCGCGCGCGTCGCGATCGCGGAGAGCAACCGTTTTGGCGGCACCTGCGTCAACGTCGGCTGCATCCCGAAGAAACTCTTCTCCTACGCCGCGCACTTTCGCGAGGACTTCGAAGTCGCGAGGAGCTTCGGCTGGTCCGCCGGCGAGCCGCGCTTCGACTGGGCGACCCTGCTCGCCAACAAGAATCGCGAAATCGGGCGGCTGAACGCGGTCTACGAGAAGCTGCTGCGCGACGCCGGGGTGACGATCCATCGCGGCCGCGCGACCGTGCGGGACGCTCACACAGTGGAAGTCGACGGCCAGGCATACACCGCGCGGCATATCCTCGTTGCGACCGGCGGGTGGCCGCAGGTGCCCGCGATCGCGGGACGCGAGCACGCGATCACCTCGAACGAAGTGTTCTTCCTCGACCGGCTGCCGCGGCGCGCACTGATGGTCGGCGGCGGCTATATCGCGGTCGAGTTCGCATCGATCTTCAACGGTCTCGGCGTCGAGACGACCCTCGCGTATCGGGGCGTGCACCTGCTGCGCTGCTTCGATGCGGACCTCGGGACCCATCTCGCCGCGGAGATGGCGAACAAGGGCGTGCGCATTCGCCTGGAAGCAAACCCGGTACGGATCCAGCCGGATCGCACGGTCGTATTCGCCGACGGCACGAGCGAGCAATACGACCTGGTGATGTTCGCCACCGGCCGCAAACCGAATACGGCGTCGCTCGGGCTCGAGCGCGCGGGCGTAGCGCTGGCGGAGGACGGCGCCGTGCGCGTCGATGCCTACTCGAAGAGCTCGGTCGATTCGATCTGGGCGATCGGCGACGTCACGAACCGCCTGAACCTAACGCCGGTCGCCACTGCGGAAGGAATGTGGCTCGCGCGGACGCTGTTCGGCAACGAGCCGACTCCTGTCGACCATGAGAGCGTCCCGACCGCGGTGTTTTCCGACCCGAACGTCTCCACGGTCGGCCTTTCGGAGGAGACGGCCCGCGAACGCTTCGGGGCGGTGGATGTCTATAAGTCGAGCTTTCGCGCGCTCAAGCACACGCTCGGGGATCGCACTGAGAAGACCTTCATGAAGCTCGTTGTCGATGGCGCGAGCCAGCGCGTGGTCGGCGCGCACATGGTCGGCCCGGACGCCGGCGAGATCATCCAGGGGATCGCGATCGCCGTAAAGCTCGGCGCGACCAAGGCCCAGCTCGACGCGACGATCGGCATCCACCCCACCGCCGCCGAGGAGTTCGTCACGCTGCGCACCAAAGCAGCGTAGGATTGCCCGGTCGTGATCGAATCGCGAGTCGAGAAGAAGCTGGCCGAGCTCAAGCAGAAGACTGCGCTGCCGCTCACGATCGAGCTGTGGAACGGCAAGCGCTTTCCGCTTTCGGACAACCCGAGCGTCACGCTGCGCGTCTCGAACGTCGCTGCGCTGCGGGACCTGGCAAACCCGAACCTGGCGAATCTGGGCGAAGCGTACGTGGAAGGCCGCATCGACGTCGAAGGGCCGATCGACGAGGCGCTGCGCACCGCGGCCGCGCTGACGGAGCACCTCGGCACGTCGAAGGATGGCAAGCGGCCCAGTTTCTGGAACGTGCACAGCCGCACCCGCGACGCAAAAGCGATCCAATACCACTACGACGTCTCCAACGATTTCTACGCGCTGTGGCTCGACCGGCGCATGGTCTATTCCTGCGCGTACTTCAAGACCGGGGACGAAGACATTGATCAGGCGCAGGGGCAGAAGCTCGATCACATCTGCCGCAAGCTGCGGCTTTCACCGGGCGAGCGCTTCCTCGACATCGGCTGCGGCTGGGGCGCGCTCGTCATGCATGCGGCCGAGCGCTATGGCGTCCAGGCGACCGGCATCACGCTCTCGGAGAACCAGCACGCGCTCGCCAACGAGCGCATCCGCGCCGCGGGGCTGCAGGACCGCTGCCAGGTGCTGCTGCAGGACTATCGCGACCTGCCGGGCGAAGCCGTGTTCGACAAGATCGCCTCGGTCGGCATGTTCGAGCACGTCGGGCTGAAAAATCTGCCGACGTACTTCGGCGCGATCCACCGGTGGCTCTCGCCCGGCGGCATCGCGATGAACCACGGCCTCACCTCGATCGATCCGGAAAGCCGCTCGGTCGGGCTCGGCGCGGGCGAGTTCATCGAGAAGTACGTGTTCCCGCACGGCGAGCTGCCGCACCTGTCGCTCGTCGTGAAGGAGATGGGCGCCGCAGGCCTCGAAGTGATGGATGTCGAGACGCTGCGCCTGCACTACGCAAAGACGCTCTCCCACTGGTCGCAGCGGCTCGAAGCGAATCTGGATGCGGCGCGCGCGCACGCGGGGGACAAGCGCCTGCGCATCTGGCGCGTCTATCTCGCCGGTTGCGCGCACGCGTTCGAGCGCAACTGGGTCACGATCCAGCAGGTGCTCGCGGTGAAGCCGGCCGATCCGGCGCGCAACCCGCTGCCCTGGACGCGCGAGTACATCTACCGCTGAGAGCGCCCTCGCCTAGCGGCCGCTGAACCGCGGCGCGCGCTTCTCCACGAAGTGCGCGACGCCTTCGCGAAAATCCTCGGTAGCAAAGCTCTTCGCCATCTCGGCGTTGGCGATTTCCAGCGACTGGTTGAAGTCCTGGTACGCGGCGCCCCAGATCTGCGCCTTCATGACGGCCATCGAACGCGGCGAAACGGTGTCGGCGAGCTGGCGGGCGTACGCGAGCACCTCTCGCATGAATGTCTCCTGCGGGAATGCGCGCTGCACGAGCCCGATGCGCTCGGCTTCGGCGCCGTCGAACTTGCGCGCCGAGAGCAGGAGGTCGAGCGTGCGCGAGCTTCCAACGAGGCGCGGCAGCAGCCACGCGACGCCGTGCTCCGCGATCAGGCCGCG
>DASYPC010000233.1:0-2129 GCA_036007105.1 Burkholderiales bacterium
CGCAGGTCAGCGTATTTCATTCAGCACCCTCGGCAGCAGGATTCCGCCGAAGACCGCGGCGCCGATCCAGTGGCTGCGGCGGAACGCGCGGAAGCAGTCCTCGCGCTTGCGAGTGCGGATCAGCCTCCAATGATCCACGAGCAGCGCTGCGGCGACCACGAGCCCGATGTAATACGGCCATGGAAAACGCAGCGCGAAGCCGACACCGGCCATGATCACCAGCATCGCGCAGTAGCAAAGGAGCACCGCTGCGACGTCCCAGCGGCCGAACGTCAGCGCAGAAGTGCGGATGCCGAGCTTGCGATCGTCGTCGCGGTCCACCATCGCATACTCGGTGTCGTATCCGATCGCATAGAACACGTTCGCCGCGAGGAGCGCCCAGCACTCCCACGGAAGTCTTCCCTGGATTGCGGCGAATGCCATGGGGATGCCGAAACCGAACGCGATGCCGAGGTAGGCCTGCGGCAGCGCAAACACGCGCTTGACGAACGGGTAGCTCCAGGCGATCGCGAGCGCCACGAACGAAAGCAGGATCGCGAGCCGGCTGAGGAAAAGGACCAAGAGGAACGCGAGCAGCGCGAAGAATACGCCCACGCCGAGCGCCTCCGCCGGCGTGATCTCACCCGCTGCGAGCGGCCGGTCCTTCGTCCGCTCGACATGCGGATCGAACTTGCGGTCGGCGAAATCGTTGATCGCACATCCGGCCGAGCGCATCAGCACCGTGCCGAGTACGAAGATGAATACGAACGCGCGCGGCGGCCAGCCGCGCGCCGCGATCCATACGGCCCAGAGCGTCGGCCACAGCAGCAGCAGGATGCCGATCGGCTTGTCGAGCCGGATGAGCCGCTCGTAGGCATCGAGCCGCTTGAGGACGAAAGCAGGATCCATCCGCTCAAGCATAGCCTAAGCGCCCTGCAGCTCGTGCCGGCCGGGCAGCCAGCGTTCGACATGCCGCAGCGCGCGATCGGGCTCGCGCTCGAGCAGGCGCTCCGCCGCTTCGCGCGCGGACCGGACCAGCGGCTCGTCCCGCTCGAGATCGGCGAAGCGCAACAACGGAATCCCGCTCTGGCGCTCGCCCAGCACTTCGCCGGGACCTCGCTGCAGCAGGTCCTGGCGCGCGATCTCGAAACCGTCCTTGTTCTCGAAGATCACCTTGAGGCGGGCGATGGCGCCGGCCGAGAGCGGCTCGGCGTAGAGCAGGATGCATACGCTCTCCTGCCCGCCCCGGCCGATCCGCCCGCGCAGCTGATGCAGCTGCGCGAGGCCGAACCGTTCCGCGTGCTCGATCACCATCAAAGCGGCGTTCGGCACGTCGACGCCGACCTCGATCACGGTCGTTGCGACGAGGAGCTGGATGCGTCTCGCAGCAAACTCCGTCATCACCGCGGCTTTTTCATCCGCAGGCAGGCGCCCGTGCAAAAGCCCCACGCGCAGCCCGGACAGCTCGCCGGAAAGCGCTGCATAGGTATCGAGCGCGGCGCGAAGATCGCCCGCCGATCCCTCGTGCAGCGCGAATCCGGGGCCCGCGCCTTCGATCACCGGGCATACCCAATAGGCCTGCTGCCCCTCGAGGCAGGCCGCGCGGATCCTGTCGAGCACCTCGCCGCGCCGCGTGCTGGACACGAGACGGGTCGACGCCGGTTTCCGGCCGGGCGGCAGCTCGTCGATCACCGAAACGTCCAAGTCTGCGTAGTAGGTCATGGAGAGCGTGCGCGGGATGGGCGTAGCGCTCATCATGAGCTGGTGCGGCACGACCTCCCCGGCGGTGCGCTTGCCGAGCGCGAGCCGTTGCTGCACGCCGAAGCGATGCTGCTCGTCGACGATCGCGAGCGCGAGACGCCGGAACGAAACCCCTTTCTGGAACAGCGCGTGCGTACCGATCGCGATCGAGGCCTCTCCGGAGGCGATCGCATCGAGCGCAGCGCGCCGCTCGGTGCGCGTGAGCTCGCCGTGCAACCACGCAATCTTTGCCCCGAGCGGCGCAAGCCATTCGCGGAACTTGCGCCAATGCTGCTCGGCGAGAATCTCGGTGGGCGCCATGACCGCAGCCTGCAGCCCGCTGTCGGCTGCAGCCGCGCAGCCGAGCGCCGCGACGATCGTCTTTCCGCTACCCACGTCGCCCTGCAGCA
>DASYPC010000234.1:0-6159 GCA_036007105.1 Burkholderiales bacterium
CGCGAAGTCGGGTGTGCGCCGCAAGCGGACTATCGCGGGTTGCTGGGTGCGCTCGACGCGGTGATCGTGGCGGTACCGACCGAACTCCACTATCAGGTGGTCCGGGATTGCCTCGAAGCGGGAGTGAACGTGCTCGTCGAGAAGCCGCTCGCGCGCTCCGTCGACGAGGCCGACGCGCTGCTTGCGCTGGCGCGCCGGAAGCGCGTTGTGCTGCAGGTGGGGCACCTCGAGCGCTTCAATCCCGCTTTTCGCGCGCTGGCTGCCCACAAGGCGCGGCCGCTTTTCATCGACATCGAGCGCTTGGCGCCGTTCAAGGCGCGCGGCACCGATGTGGACGTGGTGCTCGACCTGATGATCCACGACCTGGACCTCGTGCTCGCGCTGGAGCGCGCGCCGGTCGAGCACGTAAGCGCGTGCGGCTTCAGCGTTCTGACCGACGCCATCGACATCGCCAACGCGCGAATCGAGTTTGCGAGCGGCTGCGTGGCGAGCGTGTCGGCGAGCCGCGTCAGCCAGTCCCCGGTGCGAAAGCTGCGCGTCATCCGCCGGCGGGGCTACGTCTCCGCCGATCTGCAGGGCCAGCGGCTGCGCACGGTGCGCAAGAGCGGGTCGGCGATCCGCGAGACCGAGCGCACCTTCGAGCGCACCGACGCACTGCGGCTGCAGGCTGAAGCGTTCGTGCGCGCGATCCGCGCGCGCCGCGCGCCGGCCGTGGGAGGCGACGAAGGACGTCGCGCACTGCAGCTCGCATTCCAAGTGCGCGACCTGATACGGGCCCGAATCGCGCGGTACCCGGCATGAGGCGCATCCCGTTTACGAAAATGGAGGGCGCCGGCAACGACTTCGTCGTCATCGACGCCACGCAGCACGCGCTCGACTTATCGGCCGAGCAGCGCACGCGGGTCGCCGACCGGCATTTCGGGGTCGGATGCGACCAGATCCTGGTCGTGGAGCGGGCCAGCGCCCCGGACGCCGATTTTCGCTACCGCATCTTCAACGCCGACGGCGCGGAGGTCGAGCAGTGCGGCAACGGCGCGCGCTGCTTCGTGAAATTCGTGCACGAGCGCGGCCTCACGACGAAGCGCGAGATCCGGGTCGAGACCCTCGGCGGTCCGATCGTGCCGCGCCTCGAAGCCGACGGCGAAGTGAGCGTGAATATGGGACCCCCGGTGCTTGCCGCGCCGTTCCTCGAGACGCTCGAAGTGGGCGGCGAGCGGGTCGAGCTTGCGCTCCTTTCCATGGGCAACCCGCACGCGGTGCAGATCGTCCCGGACGTCGCGCAAGCGCCGGTCGCAGAGCAGGGGCCGCTGATCGAGCGCCACGCGCGTTTTCCCGGCCGGGTGAACGCCGGCTTCATGCAGGTGGTCGATCGGCACGCGATCCGGTTGCGGGTATACGAGCGCGGCGCCGGCGAGACCCTCGCGTGCGGCACCGGAGCCTGCGCCGCCGCGGTCTGCGGCATCGTGCGGGGCCTGCTCGGTTCGCCCGTTGCGGTCCAGGCGCGCGGCGGCACATTGACCGTGTCTTGGCCGGGCGGCGACAATCCGGTCTGGATGAAAGGTCCCGCGCGCACCGTGTACGAAGGCGTCCTCGAGGTCGAGGAGTAGGGCCGTGAACGCCGACGAGATCGCGCGGTTCCTGCGCACGCATCCGCAGTTCTTCGACCAGCATCCGGAGCTGCTCGAGTCGATCTACGTACCGCATCCGCACGGCGGCCGCGCGATCGCGCTCAGCGAGCGGCAGATCCTCGGATTGCGCGAGAAAACGAAGCTGCTCGAGACCAAGATCGGCGAGCTGGTGCGCCTTGGCGCGGAGAACGAGGCGATCAGCGAGAAGGTGCATCGCCTGTCGCTCGCACTGGTCGGCGCGCGCGACTTCGCCTCGTGCGTTCAGGCGACGTATTTTCACCTGCGCGAGGACTTCGCCGTGCCGCACGTCGTACTGCGCCTGTGGGGCAAGCCGCTGCCCGGGGGCGCCCCGGAAGGCGCAGCCGTGGACAATGCCTCACGCGCGACGATCGAGGCGATGGGCGCGCCGCAGTGCGGCGCGGCGGCGGGAAATCCGTTTCTCGGCTGGTGCGGCGATGCGCAGGAGCACGTTCGCTCGCTCGCGCTCGTGCCGCTCGGCCAGACGCGCAGCTTCGGGCTGCTCGTGCTCGCTAGCGAGGATCCGCAGCGCTTCTACGCAGAGATGGGCACGCTCTTTCTGCGTCGCATCGGGGAACTGGTCGCGGGCGCGCTCGCTGCGAGGCTGTAGTGGCCAGGCGCGTGGCGGAGCGCGCAACGGCCACGCACCCGGATGAGGATCTGGTGCACGCATATCTCGATGCGCTGCGCCACCAACGCCGCCTTTCAGCGACGACGCTCGCGAGTTACCGTCATGCGCTCGGGCTGCTGTCCGCGCTCGCCCAGGATGCCCGCCTGGAGGCGCTCGATACCGCGCGGCTGCGCCGTTTCGTTGCGTTGCTGCATGCGCAAGGGCTTTCCGGGCGCACGCTGGCGAAAATCCTGTCGGCGTGGCGCGGCCTGTACCGCTGGCTCGTTCGCCACCGCCGGTTCCGCTCCAATCCGGTGCAGGGCTTGCGCTCGCCCAAGAGCCCGCGCCCGCTGCCGAAGGCGCTATCGGTCGAAGAGGCGCAACAGCTCCTCGCCTGCGAGCCCGACGCGGCGCCGGAGCTGCTGCGCGACCAGGCGATGTTCGAGCTGCTGTATTCGTCCGGGCTGCGGCTCGCGGAACTGGTCGCGCTCGACAGCGACGACGGCAGGCTCGATCTGCGCGAAGGCGAGGTTACCGTCACCGGCAAAGGCGCCAAGACCCGCACGGTTCCGGTCGGTGCGCGGGCGCGTGAAGCGCTGCGGCATTGGCTCGGGGCGCGCGCGCGGCTTGCCGCCGGGCAGGAACGAGCGCTGTTCGTCGGCGCGCGTGGCCGGCGCATCGCGCCGCGCGTCGTGAACGCGCGCTTGAAGGCGCTCGCGAAGCGCCGCGGCGTGCGCACGCCGATCCACCCGCACGTGCTGCGCCATTCGTTCGCTTCGCACGTGCTGCAATCTTCCCAGGATCTGCGCGCGGTGCAGGAAATGCTCGGCCATTCCAGCATTTCGACCACGCAGGTGTACACGCACCTGGACTTTCAGGCGCTCGCCAAGGTCTACGACGCGGCGCATCCGCGCGCCAAGCGGAAATGATCGTTCTCAAGCGCGGCCGCGAAAAGTCACTGCGGCGCAGGCACCCGTGGATCTTCTCGGGCGCGCTCGAGAAGGTCGAGGGAAATCCGGCGAGCGGCGATACCGTGGAAGTGCGCTCGGCCGACGGCCAGACGCTCGCCCTAGCGGCGTGGAGCCCGCAATCGCAGATCCGGGCGCGCGTCTGGAGCTTCGATGCATCGGTTCAGATCGACGCTGCGTTCCTGCGCGCGAGGATCGAGCGCGCGGTGGCACTGCGATCCGCGCTTCCCGCTGCGCGGCACACGAATGCGATGCGACTGGTGCACGGCGAATCGGACGGCCTGCCCGGTCTCGTCGTGGATCGCTATGCCGACGTGCTCGTCGCACAGTTCCTTGCCGCAGGTGCCGAGCGCTGGCGCGAGCCGATTCTGGATGCGCTCGCCGAGTCGACCGGATGCGAAGCGATCTACGAGCGCTCGGACGCGGAGGTGCGCACGATCGAGGGGCTTGCATCGCGCTCGGCGTTCGCGCGCGGCAACCGCGATGCGCGGCGCTGCCCGATCGTCGAGTATGGATTGAACTTCCGCGTCGACGTCGAAGCAGGCCAGAAGACCGGCTTCTTCCTCGACCAGCGCGAGAACCGCCAGCGCGTGCGCGCGCTCGCCGCCGGCCGCGAAGTGCTCGACTGCTTCGCGTACACCGGAGGATTCTCGATCGCCGCGCTGGCCGGCGGCGCGAAGCGCGTGCTTGCGCTCGAGAGCTCTGCGCCCGCGCTCGAAGTCGCGCGGGAGAATCTCGCGGCAAACCCGCTCGATGCGGCGCGGGTGGAATTCGCGCAGGCAGACGTGTTCACGCACCTGCGGCAGCTGCGCGACCGCGGCTCCGCATTCGACCTCGTCGTCCTCGACCCGCCGAAGTTCGCGCCGACCGCGGCGCTGGCGAAGAACGCAGCACGCGCCTACAAGGACATCAACCTGCTCGCGCTGAAGCTGCTGAAGCCGGGGGGTCTGCTCGCGACGTTTTCCTGCTCGGGCGGCGTGTCCGCAGAGCTCTTCCAGTCGATCGTGGCCGGGGCCGCGGTCGATGCCGGTGCCGATGCGAAGATCATCGAGCGTTTCGGTGCCGCCGCCGACCATCCCGTGGCGCTGAATTTTCCCGAAGGCGAGTACCTGAAGGGGCTGCTGCTCGCGAAAGGGTAAAATCGCGCTCCTCCGATTCGGGGTTCTTCCTCATGCAGCAGGACAACATGGTGCCGGTGACGATCCTCACCGGCTTTCTCGGCGCGGGCAAGACGACGCTGCTGAACCGCATCCTCAAGGAGGACCACGGCCAGCGCATCGCGGTGATCGAGAACGAGTTCGGCGAGGTCGGCGTGGACAGCGCGATCATCGAGAAATCGGACGAGCAGATCCTCGAAATGAACAACGGCTGCATCTGCTGCACGGTGCGCGGCGACCTGATCCGGATCCTCGGCACGCTGAGGGAAAAGCGCGACACGGGCGCGCTGAAATTCGACCGGGTCATCATCGAGACGACCGGCATGGCCGATCCGGGACCGGTGGCGCAGACGTTCTTCACCGACGAAGAGATCGGCAAGTACTACCTGCTCGATTCGATCCTGACCGTGGTGGACGCCAAGCACGCCGAGAAGCAGCTCGACGAGTTTCGCGAGGCGCAGGAGCAGGTGGGCTTCGCCGACCGCATCCTCATGTCGAAGACGGACCTCGTCGCCGAGGAGGAGACCGCGAAGCTGATCGAGCGGCTGCGGCGGATGAACCCGCGCGCGCCGGTCAAGAAAGTGCACTTCGGCGCGGCGCCGATCGAGGAGATCCTCGATATCCGCGGCTTCAACCTGAACGCGATCCTCGAGCTCGACCCGGAATTCCTCGCCGAGAGCCACCACGAGCACCACGACCAGGTGGAATCGTTCGTCTTCCGCTCGCGCAAGCCGTTCAATGGCGACAAGCTCGAGCAGTTCCTGTCCGGGATCATCCAGGTGTATGGTCCCGACCTGCTGCGCTACAAGGGCGTGCTCTGGATGAAGGGCAATCCGCGACGCGTCGTTTTCCAGGGCGTGCACATGATGATGGGCGGGGATCTCGGCAAGCCCTGGGCGAAGGGCGAGTCGAAAGAGTCGGTCATGGTGTTCATCGGCAAGAATCTGCCCAGGGAACTGTTCCTGGCCGGCATGGAGCAGTGCTTAGCCTGAAGGCGGTGCGCCATCGCTATGGCGCGCGGGAGGTTTTGAGGGTCGAGCGCTTCGAGGCGGCCTCGGGCGAGCACTGGCTGGTGCTGGGTCCCTCCGGCTGCGGCAAGACCACGCTGCTGCATATCGTCTCCGGGCTGCTGCGCGCGAGCGAGGGCGAAGTTCGGGTCGGCAACCAGCTTCTGGCAGCGCTCTCCGGCGCGGCGCTCGATCGCTGGCGCGGCCGCACGCTCGGCATCGTGCCGCAGAAGCTGCATCTAGTGCCGAGCCTGTCGGTCCTGGAAAACCTGCTTCTCGCGCAGTCTCTCGCCGGACTGCCCGCCGACGCCGCACGAGCGCGCGCGGTGCTTGCCCAGGTGCAACTCGGCGAGCGAGGCGCCGCCCGTCCCGCGCAACTCTCGCATGGCGAGGCGCAGCGCGCGGCAGTAGCCCGCGCGGCGGTGAACCGGCCGCAGGTGCTGATTGCCGACGAGCCGACGTCGAACCTCGATGACGCGAACTGCGAGCGCGCGCTCGATCTGCTCGAAGCGCAGGCGCGCGAATGCGGTGCGACGTTGCTGATCGCAACGCACGATCAGCGGGCGCGCCCGCGCTTCCGGCAGCGCCTGGAGCTGCCGCAATGACACTCGCCGGCTTGTCCCTCGCGTACCTGCGTGCACGGCCGCTCGCCACGGCGTTGAACCTGCTGCTGCTCGCACTCGGCGTGGCGACGATCACGGTGCTGCTGCTCGTGACGAAGCAGCTCGAAAGCCGCATGGGGCGAGACGCTCGCGGGATCGACCTGGTTGC
>DASYPC010000235.1:0-2189 GCA_036007105.1 Burkholderiales bacterium
GGGATCAGCAGCATGCCGCGCCACTTGCGCTGGCCCTTGACCGGCACGTTGTGCACGAAGTGCGCGACGCAGAATCCGATCAGCGCCTTGAACACGACGGCGCTCACGGCGAAGACCACCGATTGCTTGACCACCATCCAGAACGTCTCGCGCTTGAACAGGAACTCGAAATTGCCGAGCCCGATGAAGCGCTCCATCGACTTGTTCAGCGTCGCGAGGTGCAGCGCGAAGAACGCCGGGTACAGCACGAGCGCCGCGATGATGACGAGCAGCGGCAGCGTCATCAGGAAGCCGATCGTCGAGCGCCGCTCGAGGAAGCGCCGCGCGCGCCCGCGCCGCGCCGGCGCCGGCACGCGGGTCTGCGGGACGGCGCTGGCGTCCATTAGTGTTCCGTGCGAGCCGCCGGGCTCAGGTGCGCATGAATCCTTCGAGCTCGACCTGCGCCCAGGCAATCGCCTTCTCGATCGGCTCCTTGCCTTGCGCGACTTTGGCGACGAGTTTGGTCGAGATCGCCTGCGTGTAGATCTGTGCGGCGATCTTCGGCGGCGCCGGATAGCCTGAGATCTGCAGGATCTGGCCGGGCTTGGGCGGGTAGTGCCATAGCGTGCCCTTGGGCGGGCCTTCCTCAGCCCAGGTCTTGAAGTCGTTCAGCTTGGCGAACGCGGGGATGTCGTAGCCCTGGCTCGCCGCGACCATTTTCTCGACCGCCGAGCGTTCCGAGATATGCAGCAGCAGGCTCTTCGCGGCCGACTTGTTCTTCGAGAAGTTCCACGTGCCCCAGAAGTAGGGCAGGTAGGGCTGCACGCGGCCTTTGGGCCCGCGCGGCGTGGGGAAGGTCCAGAGCTGCTCGGCGACTTTCGGCGCGTCGCGCTTCGCGACCGCCCACGCGCTCGGCGGATTCATGATCAGCGCGCCCTTGCCGGCAACCAGCCAGCGGTTGTTGGACGCATCGTCCCACGCGGTCACGTCCGCAGGCAGGAACGGCACGAGCTTCTTCATGTACTCGAGCACCTGCTTGACCCCGTCGGAGTTGACCGTGATCTTGCCTTTGGCGTCGACGAGCTCGGCGCCGAATGAGCCGAGGATCGTACCCATGGTGTCCACCGAGTCGGCTGTGGCGCCGAGGCCGATGCCGAACGGGAAGCCGGCCTTGTGGCACTGCTCCGCGGCCTTGAGGAACGCGTTCCAGTCCCACGCGTCCGACAGGGCCTTGTCGGGGTCTGCCCCTGCCGGATACATCTTCTGCAGATCGATGCCGCAGTACTGCTTGAACAGGTCGATCCTCGCGCAGGGCCCCTTGATCTGGCTCCCGGGCGTGGCGGGCACGGCGACCCACTTGCCGCCGACCTTGCCGAGGTACTCGATCAACGGCGACACCGCGCCATTCTTGCCCATCAGGGTCTTCATCACGTCGTCGACGGGCTCGAGCTGATTCGCCTTGTCGGCGGCCCACCAGGTCGGCATGGCGAGGATGTCGTGCCCCGCTTTCGCCTGCGCCTCGGCGGCGATCGTGATCAGGTTCTTCTGGTTCTGCGACGGGATGTAGTCGATCTTGATGTCGACCTTCTCCTTCGCGGCCCACTCCTGGCACATCTTCGTGAGCACGTCGTTCGCGCCCGGGACCCAGTGGTCCCAGAAGCCGACTTCGAGCTTGCCGGCGGCGTGCGAAGTGCGGATGTAAGGTCCGGTTGCGGCTGCAACGGTCGCGGCTGCGCCGGTCGCAAGAAATCGACGCCGATCGAATCTACTCATGAGTCCCCTCCCCAAGGGTATGCGAGGCGATGCTATGCCTATTCGGCAGCTTCGTCCATCGCTTGAACTAGCGAGTCTCGATCAACTCGAGGCGATTGCCGAACGGATCCGCGACAAAGACGCGGCGCGCGCCGGCGAGGGCTTCTTCTTGCGAAACTTCGTACCCTGCATCGCGCAACGTGGCGACGAGCGCGGAGAGATCGCGCACGCGAAGACCCGGATGCGCCTTGCGCGCAGGACGAAAGTCTGAATCCACGCCGAGGTGAATCCGGACTTCGCCCTTCTCGAACCACGCGCCACCGCGCTTTGCGAGCTCCGGCGGCTTCGGCACCTCGGGAATTCCGAGCAGTCGAGCGTAGAACTCGCGCGCCGCCTCCTCGCGCCCGGCTGGCATCGCGAGTTGCACATGGTCGATCCCTTCGATCGGCATCGTCTAC
>DASYPC010000236.1:0-12057 GCA_036007105.1 Burkholderiales bacterium
CGCACGGTGCTGGTTCCGGTGCGCCTCCTCGAGCACTCACGCTTTCGCCTGCTCGATCAGGGGGCGCAAAGCGGCGCAGGACAGGGCAAGGGCGAAGCGGGCCAGGTGCTGCGGCCCGGCTCGGACGAGAGCGACCGGGCCTCGGGCGGCGCAGGCACTGAGGACGGCGAAGTGAAGTTCGTGCTCGAGCTGAAGGTCGACGAGATCGTCGACTGGCTGTGGGAAGAGCTGAAGCTCCCCGACCTGAAGCCGAAGCGCAGCGCCTCGCTCGACGAGCCCGACTACGTGCGCGAAGGCTGGGACAAGCGCGGCGCGCACTCGCGCCTAGACCGCCGGCGCACGGTGCGTGAGGCCGTCAAGCGCCGCGCGGTGCAGGAATCGCCGGTTGCGTTCGTCAACGAAGACCTGCGCTTTCGCCAGCTCGTCAAGCGCGCCACGCCGGCGATGAACGCCGCGGTGATTTTCGCGCTCGATGTCTCGGGCAGCATGCAGGAAGCCGAGCGCAAGCTCGCCAAGACGTTCTTCTTCTTCGCGCTGCAGGGAATCCGGCGCCAGTACCCGAAGGTCGATACCGTGTTCCTCGCCCACACCGTCGATGCGTGGGAGTTCCAGGAGGAGCAGTTCTTCCAGGTGGCAGGCGGCGGCGGCACCGTGACGTCGAGCGTGCTGCGCCTCGCGCTCGAGGTGCTCGAGCAACGCTACGACCCGTCGCGATACAACGGCTACCTGTTCTACGCGTCCGACGGCGAGAACGCGTCCGAAGACCGCGAAGCCGCAGGCGACCTGCTCGCGAACCTCGCGGGCAAGCTCAACTACACCGGCTACGTGCAGACCGACGGCTCGGCGTACCGGCCGAGCGAGACGCAGATGATCGAGCTGTTCCGGGCCCTGCAGCAGAAGGGGCTTGCGGCTGGAGCCGCCCGGCTCGCTTCGATGGACGACGTATGGAACGCGATCCGCGAGTTCTTCCGCGAGCAGGCAGCGGCGGCCGAATGAACGAATCGCTGGAAGAGTACAGCGCCGGACTCGAGACGCTCGCGCGCAAGCTGGGGCTCGACTACTACCCGGTCGACTTCGAGCTCGCGCCCGCGTCGCTGATGACGGAGATTGCCGTCTACGGGCTGCCGGTACGGATGCCGCACTGGTCGTTCGGCGTGCGCTACATCCACCAGCTCGTGCGCCAGAGCATGGGGCACTCGCGAATCTTCGAAGTGATGTTTCCGGGCGACCCGTGTCACGCCTACCTGATGGACGGCAACACGATCGCCGAAAACACGCTGGTGACCGCGCATGTCCTCGGGCATGCGGATTTTTCCAAGAACAATGCGCTGTTCGCCCGGTTCCACGAGCAGGCCGGCGCCAACATCATCGAGATGGCGGCCGCGCACGCGCATCGCATCCAGCAGGCGATCGACGAGTCGGGCGTGGAGCGCGTAGAAGCGGTGCTGGACGCCGCCCTTGCGCTCGAATCGCACGTCGACATGGACAAGGAGCTGCACCGCAAGCTGTACCCGACGCGCGCAGACGCGAAGAAAGAGGTGCCGAAGGACGCCTTCCAGGCGCGCTTCGAGCAGCTCCCGGAAGCGCAGGTGCCGGCGGAGGAAACCGCTGAGGCGCCGCAGCGCCTGCCCGTTCCGCCGCACCCGGAGTACGACCTGCTGTGGTTCATCGCCCAGTACGCGCCGGACCTCGAGCAGTGGGAGCGCGACATCTTCCTCTCGGTGCGCGCCGAGGCGCTTTATTTCTACCCGGTGTTCGCCTGCCAGATCATGAACGAGGGCTGGGCATCGTACTGGCACGCGCGGCTGCTGCGCGAGGCGGAATTCCTGCCGCAACCGCTCTACCTCTCCGCGATCAAGGCGCATTCGGACGTGGTGCGGCCGTTCGCCGCGGACGAGCAGAGTGCGCTACAGGTCAACCCCTACCACCTCGGGTTCACGCTCTGGGAGCAGATCGTCGAGCAGCGCGGCATGGACGAGGCGCGCCGCATCTGCCGCGAAGAGGACGACTTCGGCTTCGTGCGCAACTATCTCGACCGCGAGCTCGCCGAGAAGCTCGCTCTCTTTGCGTACGAGGCGAAATCCGATGGCGAGATCCGGGTCGTGACGCGCGACCTGAACGCAATCCGCGAGGCGATCCTCGCGCCGAAATTCAACTACGGTGCACCGCGGATTGCCGCGAGCGAGATGCGCCAGGACGGAACGCTCGTCCTCACGCACGACCACGCCAGCGACGGCCGCGGGCTCGACACCGCGCGCGGTAACCGCGTGATCCAGTACATCCGCCGCGTGTGGCGCCGCCCGGTGCGGCTGAACACGGTAGATTCGCGCGGCGAGCCGCACGAGCTCTCGGCGTAGCGCCCCCCCCGGCAGCGTAAGATAAGGGCCGCATGCCCGCCTCCGTCCTTGCCGAAGTGCGCTTCGGCGCGGCCTCCGTTTTCCAGATCGTGAAGGGAAACCTGCTCGAGGAACCGGTCGACGCGATCGTCAACGCGGCGAACGGCATGCTCGCGCATGGCGGCGGCGTCGCGGGCATCATTTCACGCGCCGCGGGGCCGGCGCTGCAGGAGGAGTCGGATCGCATCGTGCACGAGCGCGGTCCGTTTCCGACCGGATCGGCCGTGGTGACCGCCGCGGGCGATCTTCCCTTCAAGGGCGTGATCCACGCCGTCGGACCGCGGTACGGCGAGGGTCAGGAAGAAGAGAAGCTCTCGCGCGCGCTGAGCGCGGCGTTCGCCTGCGCGCGCGAGCGCGGCTGGCGCTCGGTTTCGTTTCCCGCGGTCTCGAGCGGGATCTTTGCGGTGCCGCTGGAGATCTGCGCGCGCGCCTACCTGAAGTCGGTGCGCGAGGCGAACATCGCCAGCGTCAGGCTTTGCCTGCGGGACGCGCCGGTGATCGAAGCGGTGCTCGCTGAACTCGCGCGCCAGGAGCCCGGCTCGAGACCCTGAGCTGCGGTTTTCACCGGTAGCACTGCTTGCCGACCTGGGGGCAGTTCTCGATGTAGCGCAGGCTCCCGTCGGTTTGCTTACGCAGCAGGAGCCTCGACGTGTGCACGTGAGGTTGCGGGGTCACACTGTCGCCTGGAATGGAGAAGCTTCCGAGCACCACGAAATCCGCTCCCTGCTTGGTGACCATTGCCGGCACGCTGTAGCTGCCGATCTGCGCGCCGGTCTTCAGGTCGTACACCGTGGCTCGCAATGTAACCGAGGATTGATTTTCGATCAGCGTTCCGGAGAACCGCAGGGCATGATCGGTCCAATTGATCCGCATGCTCGTACCTTGCGCCTGCGCCTGCCCCTGCCGCGCAGCCGCCTGCTGGCGCGCCGCCGCTTGCTGGCGCGCGGCCTCCTCCTGCGCGGCTTTGGCGCGCGCGGCCTCCTCCTGCGCTTTGGCGCGCGCGGCCTCTTCCTGCGCGGCCTTGGCCCGCGCCGCCGCTTGCTGGCGTGCAGCCTCTTCCTGCGCGGCCTTGGCTCGCGCCGCCGCATCCGTCGCGCGCCGCGCGTCTTCGGCGCGCTTTGCATCCTCTGCAGCGCGGCGCTGCTCGTCGGCCTTGCGCCGCGCAGCTTCTCTTGCGGCCTCTTCCTGCGCGAGCTTCGCGCGCGCCGCGGCCTCTTCTGCATTGCGGCGCGCTTCCTCCGCCGCGCGGCGCTCGCGCTCGGCTCTTTCTTCCATCGCGACGCGTTTTACACGTTCGTTGTACGCGGTATAGCCGACCGCGATCACGACCAGTGCGGCGATCCCTGCCGCGCCCGCGAGCAAGGCCTTCGACCGGGAGCGCGGAGCACGCGCCGGTTCGGGGATAGGGGCCGGAAGCGGCTCGGGCTTCGGGACCGGCAGCGGCTCGGGCTGTGCGACGGGCCGTGGCGGCGGTGCCGGCCGCGGTACTTCCGGGGCCGCGGTGATGAGCGTGCCCTGCCCGACGTTGGTCTCGATCGACGCGAAGAACTTCTGCAATTCCTCATGCGCCTTCTCGCCCTGCCAATGAGACAGATCGGCGGCTTGCAGCCGCCTGAATTCAAGCGGGATTTTCACGTCCTCGATCAGCACCGGAACGAGGATTTTCCGCCGCATCGCCTCGGCGGCCTCGGTCTTGACCCAGGTCGATGCAACGGAAGCCTTCGACCACAGCACGATGACGCAGCGCGCCGCGTCGAGCGCTTCCTCGATGACTTCGTCGAACTGCTTGCCCGGCGGAATGGTGCGGTCCCACCAGACCGACCAGCCGTGCTCGGTAAGCGCCTGCGCGACCGCGCGCGCCCGGTCGCGGTCGGCACTTGCATAGCTGACGAAGATGTCGCTCACAGGAGACTATTATGTAAGGAAAATCGCACCGACGCGACCAACCACCTCACGCTCGAGGACATCCGACATGATCCGTACCGCTGCTCTGGCCTTCGCGCTGCTCGTTGCCGCCCCCGCCCTTGCGCAGGACTCGAAGCTCGCCACCGCGACGTTCGCGGGCGGCTGCTTCTGGTGCGTCGAGGAGGCGCTCGACAAGGTGCCGGGTGTCGTCTCCTCGATCTCGGGCTACATCGGCGGGACGAAGAAGAACCCGACCTACGAGGAAGTCTCGACCGGGAGGACCGGCCACACCGAGGCCGTGCAGGTGAAGTACGACCCGGCGAAGGTGACCTACGAGCGGCTGCTGCAGCAGTTCTGGCTCAACCACGATCCGACGACGATCGACGGTCAGTTCTGCGACCACGGCTCGCAGTACCGGCCGGCGATCTTCTGGCACGACGAGGAGCAGAAGCGTCTCGCCGAGGCGTCGAAGGCGAAATGGGAGAAGGACAAGCCGTTCAAGAGCAGCATCGTCACCCCGGTCGTCAAGGCGACCGAGTTCTGGCCGGCGGAGGAGTACCACCAGGATTACTACAAGAAGAACCCGGCTCGCTACAAGTTCTACGTCACCGGCTGCGGCCGCTATGCGCGGCTCGACCAGCTCTGGGGAAACCTGCGCAAGAACTAGACGTCAGAACTTCCTGACGCGCTCGATCTCCGAGACGCGTCCGCCCACCAACGTGACCGTGGTGGTGAAAGGCTCCGCGGTCGTCGGCAGCCAGGTCCAGGTCCTGAGCGAATAGCCCGAGCGCGCGGGAACGCGCAGGTTGCGTCCGACCTGCACCGTTCCGGGCGCCGCGAGCGCGACGCCCTGATCGGACACGAAGTCGGGCTCGCCGGCGATGCTCAACAGCTCGCCTTCGCTCATGCCGCGCTGGATGCTGACGTAGCGGCGGAAATCGAGGCCGCGCGACTGCTTCGCCGCCGCAGCGGAGCGCTCCGCCGCAGCTCGAGCGTCCGCCTCGTCGCGTCGCCGCTGGCGCTCCTCCATCCGCTCGCCCTGGCAGCGGATCGTGTAGCACTCCGCGCTCTCCGGGCCTGGCGCAACCTCCTTCGCGTTCGGATCGACGACGGTCGCCTTCACGCCTTGCGGCGGTGCAACGTTGGAAAAGTGGGTGCCGCCCTGAGCGTCGGTCCAGCGGTAGATCTGCGCAAACGCCGGCAGCGCGGTGCAGGCGAAAGCAATGAGGGCGATGAGGCGCATCGCTTTTGAATGGTACTCCGGTCGGCCAACGGAGGTATGATTTTGCCAAAACCAGGGGAGGTCCCAATGAAGAAAACGCTGCTCGTCGCCGCGCTCGCGCTCGTCTCCAACCAGGCTTTCTCGCAGGCGGCATTTCCGCCACCGCCGCCGAAGGTGAGCCCGGCGATCGGCGTGATCGATTTCCATGTCCATTCGCACCCGGACGTGTTCGGTCGCAGCATGGACGACATCGACGTCGCGACGATGGCAAAGGCGCGCGGCATGCGAGGTATCGTCCTCAAGAATCACATCAGCGAGACCGCGAGCCGCGCAGCGCTCGTGATGAAGGTCGTGCCGGGAATCGAAGTCTTCGGTGGCGTCGTGCTCAACAACGCGGTCGGCGGCATCAACCCGCACGCGGTCGAGTGGATGCACCGGGTCTACGGCAGCCGCGGGAAAATCGTCTGGCTGCCGACGTTCGAATCCGACAAGCACGTCAAGACCTTCTCCAAGCCCGACGCAAAAGGGATCGTCGTCGCGCCGGGCGGCGTGGTCACGCCCGAGATGGAAGCGGTCCTCAAGATCATCGCGCGTGAAAACCTGGTGCTTGCCACCGGCCACGTCCATCCGGAAGAGGTCATTGCGGTCACCAAGCGTGCCCGGGAGCTGGGCGTGAAGAACATCATCGTGACCCACGGTCTCACCAATGTACCGGGGTTGACCATGGCGCAGGCGAAGCAGGTGGTCGATATGGGCGGGATGATCGAAGTCTGCTTCCTTCAGTTCCAGGCCGGCCCGAACGCGCCGCTCGCGTTTCTCACGCACTGGACGCAGATCAACGCCAAGCACGTCGCGCAGGCCATCAGGGAACTCGGTGCAGGCGGACTGGTCGTCTCGTCCGATCTCGGGCAGAGCGCGAACATGACGCATCCGGACGGGCTCGAAGTCGCGATCGGAGCGATGAAGGGCGAGGGCATCTCCGATGCCGACATCGACACGATGATGCGCAAGAACCCGGCGAAGCTGCTGGGACTGAAGTAGGTCTTCGCTAGGACTGATACCGCCCCAGCCTGACCGTGGTGTTGCCGGGCTTCAGGTGCGTCGTCCCCGGCATCACCAGGACGCAATCGTCGTACGGAGTGCGCCACTCCTTGTCGCCGTCGTAGGCGACCGGGGTCCCGGCCTCGGGAACGACCTCGAGCCCCTTCCACGGGCGCGCGAAGCGGAAATTCATGCTCTTCGCGACGACCGCCTCGGTGACTCGAATCAGTCGCTGCACCGGCGGCGGCGTCAGGCGCAGCCGCGATTTCGCCCAAGCCTCCTCCACCGCATCGGTCACCGTCAGGAACCGCAGCGTGGTGTCGATCGCCACCTCGACCGCGCTCTTCTCCCAGTGCTGGCCGCATTCGATCAGGATCGCGGTGCGCGGACTGGCCGGATCGGCGAACGGCCCTCGCTCGATCATGCGCAGGCCCGCAGCGTGGCCGGTGTCGAGCAGCAAGTCCGCGGGCACGCCCATGCGCCTCGACAGCGCAACGCTCTTTTCGCTCTTCGCGCACACCATGATCGGCCGGCAGGGCTCGTGCATCGAGTGCAGGTCGAGCAGATAGTCGGCCGCGTCGACGAACTTGCGAAGCTCGCGCGCCCTGCGCAGTTCGACGGAATCGCGCGAGCCGTTCAGCACGTCGTCCGCCCAGACGCGGTTGTAGTCCTCGTCGACGAATCGCGAGCGGTTCGGGTTATCGAAATCGAACCGGGCGAACGCGGTGACGTTAGCGAACGCGAGCGTCAGTTTTCCCTGCGCGGGCCGGATTCCCTCCTTCAACAGGAAGGCCAGCGCGATCGCGCCGCAAAATTCGTTGCCGTGAGTGAGCGCCTGGACCATGACGCTGGGTCCCGTCTTACCCGATTCCAGGATGTGCACGTACTCGACGCCAGTGTTGCCGGCGCGGTACGCGGAAAGGTCCGGCGGTGTGATCTCGATCGGGTAGTGCTCAGGCATCGGGCTTGTTCCTGTAGACGAGTAGCCAGTAATGCTCGACATGCTCGATCGCAATGTCATGACCCTGCCGCTGCGCACGCTCTCGCAGCTCATCGTCCGACGGGAAATTCTTCAGCACCTCGTGCGCGCTGCCATCGTCGAGCTTGCGCGTCTGATAGGTGTTTCCTTCCGCGTCGCGACGCGAAAGCGGCGTGCTCGATCCCTCGACGTAGCGATTGTCGAGAAACGCGACGATTGCCCCGGGCGCAACCGCGCGCGCGGCGCCGGCGAGAAACGCATCGAGGCGCGCGAGCGCAACGTGCGACCACCAGAACCCCGCGAACAGCGCATCGTGCCGGCGGCCAAAGTCGGGAAGCGCGTAGGCATCTCCCTGGATGAACTCGACCCGGCCTGCCGGGTACTGCTTGGAGCGCGCGATCGCGAGCGTCTCCTCGGCCGCGTCGATCGCAGTGATCGCCCTCGCCTGCGGGGCGATCACCGCGGTCCAGTAGCCGGTGCCGCACGCCACCTCGAGCACCGTCCGCCCTGAGAACAGCGCTGCAATGCGCGCGCGCAGCTTCGCGAGGTCCGCCTGGCGCTCGGGCTTGGCGTAGATGCGCTCGTACTCGGCTGCGCGCCGCGCGTAGTAGGCCGCGAGGTTATCCATTCAGATGGCAGGCCGCCTTGCGGCCCGGCTCGATCTCGCGCAGCAGCGGCACTTCGGTCCTGCAGCGCTCCATCACGTGCGGGCAGCGCGGATGAAAATGGCAGCCTTGCGGCGGGTGGACGGGACTCGGCACGTCTCCCTGCAGCACGATGCGGCGGCGCTTCACTGTGGGATCCGGGATCGGCACCGCGGACAGGAGCGCCTCGGTGTACGGATGGCGCGGCGAGGTGTAGAGCTGGCGCGCCGGCGCGATCTCCACGATCTTGCCGAGATACATCACCGCGATTCGCGTGCTGATGTGCTCGACCACCGACAGGTCGTGCGCGATGAAGAGGTACGTCAGCCGGAACGTGTCCTGCAGGTCCTCGAGCAGGTTGATCACCTGCGCCTGGATCGAGACATCGAGCGCGGAGACCGGCTCGTCGCATACGATCAGCCGCGGCGAGACCGCCAAAGCGCGCGCAATGCCGATCCGCTGGCGCTGGCCGCCGGAGAATTCATGCGGATAGCGCCGCATGTGCTGCGGGTGCAACCCCACCGTCTCGAGGAGCTGGGCCACCCTCTGCTCGAATTCGCGTCGCGTCTTCGCCAGGCCGTGGATGACGAGCGCCTCGCCGACGATCGCGCCGACGGTCATGCGCGGGTTGAGCGAGGCATAGGGATCCTGAAAGATGATCTGCATTTCGCGGCAGTTCGTGCGCAGCGATTTTGCGTCGAGCGCGGTGACGTTCCTGCCGTCGAACCAGACTTCGCCCGAAGTCGGCTCGATGAGGCGCAGGATGCAGCGCCCGGTCGTCGACTTGCCGCAGCCCGACTCGCCCACCAGCCCCAGCGTCTCACCCGCTTCGACTTCGAAGCTCACCCCGTCGACCGCATGCACGCGTTCGACCTGGCGCGAGAACATCCCTCCCCTCACCGGGAAATACTTCACCAGATCCTTGACGCGCAGCAGCGGCTCGCTCATCCGACGCTCGTCAGTAGAGAACGCACGCCACCTTGTGCCCGGGCCGAACCTCGCGCAGTGGCGGAGTCTCCGCCGTGCAAATCGCCCGTGCATAGCGGCAGCGCGGCGCGAAACGGCAGCCGGGCGGAGGCTCGAGCAGGCTCGGCACCACGCCGCTGATCTGCTCCAGCCGCTTTTTTTGCGTCGCCGCGGTGTCGACTCGCGGAATCGAGCGGATGAGACCTTGCGTGTAGGGATGCAGCGGCGAGGCAAAGAGGTCGGCGACGCGGGCCTCCTCCACCACCTTGCCGGCATACATCACGACGACGCGCTGCGCCGTCTCGGCGACCACGCCCATCGCGTGCGTGATGAGCATCACCGCCATCCCGAACTTTTGCTTCAGCTCGCCGAGCAAGTCGAGGATCTGCGCCTGGATCGTCACGTCGAGCGCCGTCGTCGGCTCGTCGGCGATCAACAGCTTCGGATGGCAGGACAGCGCCATCGCGATCATCACGCGCTGGCGCATTCCGCCCGAGAACTGGTGCGGGTAGTCGTGCACCCGCTGCTCAGCGTGCGGAATGTGCACGAGCTTGAGCATCTCGGCCGTCTTCTCCATCGCGGCACGGCGCCCCAGCCCTTCGTGCAGCCGGATCACCTCGGCGATCTGCTCGCCGACTGTGTAGACCGGGTTGAGCGAGGTCATCGGCTCCTGGAAGATGATGGCGATCTCCCTGGCGCGGATCGAGCGCATCTCGTCGGCATCGAGCGGCACCAGGTCGCGTCCCTGCCAGAGGATCCGCCCAGCGACGATGCGCCCCGGGGGCATCTGGACGAGCTTCATCACGGTGAGCGCGGTGACCGTCTTTCCGCAGCCCGATTCGCCGACGACGCCGAGCGTCTCGCCGCGGTCGACGAAGAGATCGACGCCGTCGACGGCATGGATCATGCCGTCGTCGGTGGCGAAATGGGTTTTGAGTCCCTCGATCGCGAGCAGGGGCTGCGGCATGCGCGCTACATCACCTTGCGCGGGTCAAGCGCATCGCGCAGGCCATCCCCGAGGTACGTGATCGAGAGCACCACGAGGAAAATCGCGCCACCCGGGAAGAGCGCCCAGTGCGCGGCGATATCGAGATAGTCCTTGGCATCGTAGAGCAGCCGCCCCCACGACGGAATATCCGGCGGAAACCCGAGCCCCAGGAACGAAAGCGTCGACTCGAAGATGATCGCCACAGCGACGTCGATCGTCGCGGCCACGATCACGGGGCCGAACGCGTTCGGCAGGATGTGCCGGACGACCTGGCGTGTCGTGCTTGCGCCCAGCGCGCGCGCCGCTTCGACGAATTCCTTCTCGCGCAGCGACAGGAATTGCGCGCGCACGAGCCGCGCGACCGGCATCCAGCGGAAGATCCCGATCACGGTGACGATCAGGATGAAGACGCCGGCCTCGGCGCCGACGACGGCCTTCAGCGAGTCGCGAAACAGGTAGATCACGAGCAGCAGCAGCGGTAGCTGCGGCAGCGAGAGAAATAGATCGGTCACCCACATCAGCGCTGCGTCCACGCTGCCGCGCGAGATGCCGGAAATCGCGCCGACGATCACGCCGACGATCAGCGCGATCAGCATCGCAACGACGCCGACGGCGAGCGAGATGCGACCGCCGTAGAGCATGCGCGCGAGAAGATCCTGCCCCAGATCATCGGTACCGAACGGATGCCGCCACGAGGGGCCTTGCAGCCGTGCCGTGAAGTCGATCTCGTTGATCGGGACCGGCCAGATCCACGGGCCGAACAAGACCGCGAGCGTCATCAGCGCCAGGATCAGAGCGCCCACAAGCGCCAGCCGGTGGCGCCGGAAGCGCCGCCACGCCTCGCGGGCAAGCGAGACCGGCTTCTCGGTGCGCAGCGCGCCGCCGGCAGCCTCAACGGTAAGCGATGCGGGGGTCGAGCCAGACATAGGCGAGATCGGCGAGCAGGTTGCAGAGGATCACGAGGCAGGAAAAGACGAACGTGACCGCCATGATGACCGGGGTGTCGTTCGCGAGGATCGCGGCGATCAGCAGCGAGCCGATCCCCGGGACGCGGAAGATCTGCTCCGTGATGATCGCACCGCCGAAGATCGACGGCATCTGCAGCGCGACGATCGTCACGACCGGAATCAGCGCATTGCGCACGACGTGTTTCATGATCACGATGCGCTCGGCGAGCCCCTTCGAGCGCGCCGTGGTCACGTAGTCGAGCCGGATCACGTCGAGCACCGCGGAGCGCACGTAGCGCGTCCACTGTGCGGCCTGGAACAGCGCCAGCACGGCGACCGGCATCAGCATCTGCCTGAAGTGCTCCCAGTACCAGCGCCAGCCGGTCGCCGCGATGTCGGCGCGATAAACGAACGGCAGCCAGTCGAGCGTGATGCTGAAGAGCAGGATGAACAGAATGCCCGTGAAGAACGTCGGCAGGGAAAAACCGATCAGCGCGAGCGTGCTCGCGATCTGGTCAAAGAGCGAATAAGGTCGGGTGGCCGCGTAGATCCCGACGACCAGCGCGATGACGAGGGCGATCACGATCGACGAGCCGATCACCACGAGCGTCGTGGGAAGGCGCTGCAGGATCAGGTCGTCGACGTTCACCCGGCTCGCGAACGAGAAGCCCCAATCCCCCTTCACCATGGCGGTCGACCAGCGCACGTAGCGCATCGCGACCGGGTCGTCGAGACCGAACTGCGCGCGCAGGTTCGCGCGCACTTCGGGCGGCACGGCAGGATTGGTCGCGAGCTCCTCGAAAGGATCGCCCGGCGCAAGCGCAAGCACCGTGAACAGCACGATGCTGATCCCGATGATCTTCGGGATCACGATCAGCAGTTGGCGGAGAAGGTACTGGCCCATCGCTTACTGGAGGTTCTCTCCCAACAAGCCGCGCCGCCCCTCAATCGATTCTCTATGGTCTGAAG
>DASYPC010000237.1:0-10100 GCA_036007105.1 Burkholderiales bacterium
CACGTGCTGCTGCAGTACGACGACCCCGAGGGGCATGCCCCCTGGCTGAACTGGAAGAGCTGGCTCGAGCTGGTCGGGCTGCCCGATCTGCGGCCGGCGGGGAGTCTCGTTCTGTCGGGCTACGAGCAGATCATCCCGGCGGCCGTCGCCGGTCAGGGCGTAGCCCTCGGTCGCAGCCCGCTGGTGCGCGAATTGATCGCCACGGGAAAGCTCGTGAAGCCGTTTACGCGCGCATCGGAATCCTCACGCGCCTACTTCGCTCTCGCGTCGAAGAACGCGGCCGGTCGCGTCGAGGTGGACGATTTCCTGCGGTGGTTGCGGGCCGAAGCCGCCCGCGAGGAGGCCGTGTCCGCGATCAGCCGCGACCTGCGAGCAGCGAAGCGGAAGGCGCACGCTTGACGCCCGCATCGCCCATCGCCTTCAGCGCAGCCGCGAGCGACCCGGCGTTGTCGATTGCGCGGCAGGCATCTTCGATCACCACCGCCTGGAAGCGAAAGCGGCGCGCGTCGAGCGCGGTCCACGCGACGCAGAAATCGGTCGCAAGCCCGACGCAGTAGACGCGCTTCACTCCGCGCGAGCGAAGATAGCCGTCGAGCCCGGTCTTCGTTTTGCGATCGGCTTCGAGAAACGCCGAGTAGCTGTCTACTTTCTGGTGCCATCCCTTGCGGATCACGAGTTGCGCGCGCGGCAGGTCGAGGCCGTCATGCAAGGCAGCGCCGCGCGTCCCCTGGATGCAGTGGTCCGGCCAGAGCACCTGCTTGCCGTAGCGCAGGCGCGTGGTCTCGAAAGGCTTCCTGCCGGAGTGGCTCGAAGCAAAGGAGGCATGGCCCGCGGGATGCCAGTCCTGGGTGACGACGATGTTCTCGAACTCGCGCGCAAGGCGATTGACGAGCGGCACGATCTCGTCGCCGCGCTGCACTTCGAGCGCGCCGCCGGGGCAGAAGTCGTTCTGCACGTCGACGACGATCAGGCAATCCGTAGGTCGCGGCATAGGATTAGACAGTGAGAACGATCTTGCCGACGTGCTGCGAGGACTCCATCAGCTTGTGCGCTTCGCGCGCCTCGGCAAGGGGGAATGTTTTGTAGATCACCGGCTTGATCTTGCCCGCTTCAATGTGCGGCCAGACCCGCTCGCGCAGGCTCTTCGCGATCGCGCCCTTGAATTCGACCGGGCGCGGGCGCAGCGTCGAGCCGGAGAGCGTCAGGCGCTTGCGCATCAGCTCGTTGATATCGAGCTCGGTCTTCGGGCCACGCAGGAATGCGATGAAGACGAGCCGGCCTTCGTCGGCGAGGCACTTCAGCTCCTTGGGCACGTAATCGCCGCCGACCATGTCGAGGATCACGTTCACGCCCTTGCCTCCGGTCGCGGCGTTGACCTCAGCCGCGAAATCCTGTGTCTTGTAGTTGATCGCCTTCTCTGCGCCGAGCTTCACGCACGCCGCGCACTTGTCGTCGCTGCCGGCGGTGGCGAAGACGCGATTTCCCATCGCGGCGGCCATCTGGATCGCGGTGACGCCGATGCCGCTCGATCCACCCTGAACGAGGAACGACTCGCCGCGCTTGAGGCCGGCGCGATCGAACACGTTCGACCACACGGTGAAGAATGTTTCGGGAAGCGACGCGGCTTCGACGAGCGAAAGCCCTTTGGGTACCGGGAGCGCCTGCACTTCGGGCGTCACGCAATACTCGGCGTAGCCGCCGCCATGCACCAGTGCGCATACCTTGTCGCCCGGTTTCCACATCGTCACCGCGGCACCGCAGGCGACGACTTCTCCCGCGATCTCGAGCCCGGGAAGATCTGAAGCGCCGGGCGGCACCGCGTAGTGGCCCATGCGCTGCAAGATGTCCGGCCGATTTACGCCTGCGGCGGCGACTTTGACGAGAATCTCGTTCGGCTTCGGCGAGGGCGTCGGCCGCTCGGCCGGCGTGAGCACCTCAGGTCCGCCGGGTTTGGCGATTTCCACCGCGCGCATCTTGGAAGGAAGGGACATGGAATTCTCAGGTGAATGCAGCGACGATCATAACGCAGCCTTGAAGATGCTCATTCGACCGTCTGCTCCGCGCGAGCGAGAATGGTCGGCGGAAACTTCACGCCGAGTGCGCGAGCCGTTTTCAAATTCAGCCATAGACCGAACCGCGTTGGCTGCTCGATCGGGATTTCTCCGGGGTTTGCGCCCTTCAGGATCTTGTCGACAAAGACCGGTGTTCGCGCATAGAGCGCGCGAACGTCGACCCCGAACGCGATCAATCCCCCCGCTTCCACGTCTTCCATCCAGGTGTACATCGCAGGGAGCTTTGCCTGAGCGGCGAATTCGATGATGCGCCCGCCTTTCTGACTCACCGTAAATAGAGCCAGTGACGGGACGATCAACGCGTCGGGTCGCTGTTCGAGAACGCGACGCAACGCGGCATCGACCTCTTCCGGCCGTGTTGCCTCGGACGTCGGCAGCAACGTCACGCCCTTCCCGACAGCGACGCGCTCCATCAGCTGACGGTCGCCCGCGAAGTTCGGCTGCTGCGGATTGCCGATGATTCCGATGCGTCTCGCCTTTGGAAACGCCTCGACCAGCAGCTCGAGGAACTTCGCCGAGTATCCTGGCACGCGCAACGTCATTCCCGTCACATTGCCGCCTGGCCGCGCGAGGCTCATTGCCAGGCGCAATTCCACCGGGTCTCCGACGTGAATGGCCACGATCGGGATGGTTGCGGTCGCCTGGCTCGCGGCGACCGTCTCGGTCGACCCAGTGACAACGATCATTCGGACGTCGGCCGCAGTCAGCTCCCGGGCGAGCTGAGGAAAGCGCGCAGGCGTTCCCTCGGCGTAGCGGAACTCGTAGACAGCATTTCGACCTTCCTCGTAACCAAGCCGTCGCATCGCCTGAGAAAAAATCGGCCAATGACGGATGCCGCCCGTCCTTGGGTTGGAGCCGCCCGTAAGCACACCGATCCGGTGCACGCCGGGCGCCGGTTGTGCCCAAGCGGCAGCAGGGGCGAGGGCGAGATAAGCGAGAGCTTGCCGGCGCGAAGTCATGCGTCAGCGCGCGGCGAGCTTCCCCGCCGCCCAGACCAGATCAACGTTTCCTCCCGACAGCACGACTCCCACGCGCAGCCCTTTCGCGTCGATCTTCTTTTCCAGCAGCGCGGCCGCTGCGAGCGCGCCCGTCGGCTCGACGACGATCTTCATCCGCTCCCAGAGAAAGAACATCGTGCGCAGCAGCTCCTCGTCCGTCACCGTCAGCATGTCGTCTACGTAGCGCAGCAGCAACGGGAATGTCAGGGCGCCGAGCGAAGTTGTGCGCGCGCCGTCGGCGATCGTGTCGGGGAATGGGATCGTCTGCAGCGACTTCGTGCGAAACGAGCGCGTGGCGTCGTCGCCGGCCGCCGGCTCGACACCGATCACGCGGCACGCAGGCGCGAGGTGCTTCGCTGCGATCGCGCAGCCGGTCAGCAGCCCCCCACCGCCGCAGGGCACGAGGAGGACATCGAGCGGCCCGGCATCTTCGATCAGCTCCTTCGCGGCGGTCCCCTGTCCGGCAATGATGTGGGGATGATCGAACGGCGGAACCAGCGTCAGCCCACGCTCGGCGGCGATGCGCTTTGCGAGCGTCTCGCGGGATTCGCCCGGGTTGTCGTACGTGATGACCTCGGCGCCATAGCCGCGGGTCGCATCGAGCTTTACGCGCGGTGCGTTCTTCGGCATCACGATCGTCGCCGGGACGCCAAGCATGCGGCTCGCGAGCGCGACCGCCTGGGCATGGTTGCCGGAGGAGAAAGCGATCACCCCGCGGCGCCTCGCCTCGGGCGCGAGCTGCGAGAGCGCGTTGAACGCGCCGCGGAACTTGAACGCGCCCATGCGCTGCAGGTTCTCGCACTTGAAGTGCACGCTTGCGCCGGTGAGCGCGTCGATCGTCGCGGAGGTCAGCACCGGCGTGCGCCGGGCCTGGGCGCGGATGCGCTCGTGCGCGGCAGCGACATCTTCGAAGGAAACGGTCATGGCTAGACTTTAGCGGCGGTCCCGCCCGTTGGCTATCCCGAGGTATGCTTTTCGCACAGGAGGATCGCATGTACGCAGGCAAGTACGCCGTAGAGCGCGCCAATGTGCCGGCCTTCATCATGGCCGGGTCGGGCGAATCGGTCGGCTACGTCGAGTTCGACGCCCGGACGAACCGCCTCGCGCACTTGCTGCGCTCGCACGGTCTGCGGCGCCTCGACCACTACGCGATCTACATGGAGAACAACAACCGCTACCTGGAAAGCTGCGGCGCCGGCGAGCGCGCCGGGCTCTACTACACGTGCGTGAATTCCTACCTCACCGCCGACGAGCTCGCCTATATCCTGCAAAACAGCGAGTCGAAGGTTCTGATCACGTCGGCGGAGAAGCTCGACGTAGCGTCGCAGGCGCTGAAAACCTGTCCGAACATCCGGCTTTGCCTCGTCGTGGGCGGGGCATCGGGAGGAATCTTCGCCGACTATGCGAAATCGGTGGCCGATTTTCCCGCGACGCCGATCGCCGACGAATGGCTCGGCACGCCGATGCTGTATTCGTCGGGTACTACGGGACGCCCCAAGGGAATCCTGCGCCCGCTGCCGGAGAATCCGCCATCGAAGCCGCTGCCGATCTTCGATTTCCTCGCGAAGCTGTGGCGTTACCGCGAGGCGATGACTTACCTCTCGCCGGCGCCGCTCTACCATTCGGCGCCGCAGGCCGCGGTGTCGCTCACCATCCGCCACGGTGGCACGGCAGTGATCATGGAGCGCTTCGATCCAGAGACCTACCTGTCGCTCATCGAAAAGTACCGGGTCAGCCACAGCCAGCTCGTGCCGACGATGTTCAGCCGCATGCTGAAGCTTCCCGAGGAAGTGCGCAGGCGGTACGACCTCTCGACCCTCGAGATCGCGATCCACGCGGCGGCGCCGTGCCCGGTGCAGGTGAAGGAGCAGATGATCGAATGGTGGGGGCCGATCATCCAGGAGTACTACGGCGCGACCGAAGGTCTCGGTTTCACCGCCTGCGATAGCGCCGAGTGGCTCGCGCATCGCGGCAGCGTCGGCCGCGTGCTGCTCGGGGACCTGCACATTCTCGATGCGGAAATGAAGCCGTGCCCGAAAGGCGTCCCCGGCGAGATCTGGTTCAAGACCGCGACGCCGTTCGAATATTTCAACGATCCGGCAAAGACTGCATCGGCTCGCTCGGCCGACGGCACGATGAGTACGGTCGGAGACGTCGGCTACGTCGACGACGACGGCTTTCTCTACCTCACGGACCGCTCGACGTTCATGATCATCTGCGGCGGCGTGAACATCTATCCCCAGGAATGCGAGAACCTCTTGATCACGCATCCCAAGATCGCCGACGCCGCGGTGTTCGGCGTGCCGAACGAAGATCTTGGCGAAGAGGTAAAGGCCGTCGTGCAACTGATGCCCGGCATCGAGCCCGGTGCGGCGCTCGAGCGCGAGCTCATCGAGTACTGCGGTGCTCATCTGGCGCGGCAGAAGTGCCCGCGCTCGGTCGACTTCACCGATGCGCTACCGCGGCTGCCGACCGGCAAGCTCTACAAGAAGGCGCTGCGCGACCGCTACTGGGGCGAGCGGAAGAGCAGGATCGTCTAGAAACGCCTAGCGCTTACCCCAGTGCGCCAGCGCCGCGCGCGCCACGTCCTCGCCCCATTCCTGCAGGAAATGTCCGCCTTCGGCGTCGACGAAAGGCTCTGGGCAGTCGCGGATGAGTCGTCTCAGCGCATTCATCACCGGCGGCCCGAGCACCGGGTCTCTTGCGCCGACCGCCATGAACGCCTCGCCTTTCCATTCGCTCTTCCACCAGTCGCGCGCCTTGCGCGAGATCGCCGCGCCTGGAGCGTCAGGCCCATCCGGCACGAGGCTCGGAAAGCGGCGCACGCCGGCCTTGTACCGCGCATCCGGGAATGGCGCTTCGTAGGCGGCGGCCTCTGCCGGGCTCAGGTGCGGGCACGCGCGCCCGAGCAGCTTGCCGCAGTCGAGATCCGGCGTCTTCGCGACGTACGCGCGCCAGGACTTGAATCCGTCCGTAAGCGGCACGTCGCCGGTGCCGAGTGCGGTGTTCATGATGAGAAGTCTCTCGTAGCGCGTGGGCGCTTCCATCGGCAGCGTGAGGCCGAGCAGCCCGCCCCAGTCCTGCACCGCGATCGTGACGCGCTTCAGGTCCATGCGCTCGACCAGCTCGAGCAGGAATTCACGATGCGTGTCGAACGTATACCAGGCGTCGTCGACGACCTTGTCGGAGCGGCCGAAGCCGATGAAATCGGGCGCGACGACGCGATAGCCCGCAGCGAGGAACGGCGGAATCATCTTCCGGTACAAGTAGCTCCACGTCGGCTCGCCGTGCAGCGCGAGGAATACCGGTGCGTCGCGCGGACCTTCGTCGAGCGTATGCCCCCGCAGGCCGCGCCAATCGAAATAGCGCGGCGCCCAGGGAAAGCCGGGCAGTTGCGCAAAACGCGCGTCGGGGGTGCGCAGAGCTTCCACGGCCGGATTGTAGAATGGCCGTATGGACTATTCCCGATACAAGGAACTCAAGGTCCGGCGGCTCGAGCCGGGAATCCTGGAGCTGGTGATGGGCGAGGAGGGCACGAAGCTCTCCACCGCGACCGCGGGCATGCATCGAGAGCTGGCCGAGATCTGGCTCGACGTGGACCGCGACCCGGAAACAAATGTCGCGATCCTGCGAGGCGCCGGGCGCGGCTTCTCCGGCGGCGGCGACCTCGCGATGGTCGAGGAGATCACGCGCGATTTCGCCGCGCGCATCCGCGTCTGGAAGGAAGCGCGCGACATCGTCTACAACGTCATCAACTGCTCGAAGATGATCGTGTCCGCGATGCACGGCCCTGCGGTCGGCGCGGGGCTGGTGGTCGGCTTGCTTGCCGATATCTCGATCGCGGCGAAGAACGCCCGCATCATCGACGGCCATACGCGGCTCGGCGTCGCTGCGGGCGACCACGCGGCGATCGTCTGGCCGCTGCTTTGCGGCATGGCGAAGGCGAAGTACTACCTGCTGCTATGCGAGCAGGTGAGCGGCGAGGAGGCCGAGCGGATCGGCCTGGTTTCGCTGACGTGCGAAGAGGCGGAGCTGCAGGCGAAGGCGCTCGAAGTCGCGCGCAAGCTCGCGTCCGGCGCGCAAACCGCGCTGCGCTGGACCAAGTACTCGCTCAACAACTGGCTGCGGATGGCCGGGCCGAATTTCGATACGTCGCTTGCGCTCGAAGTGCTGGGATTCGGCGGGCCCGAAGTGCTCGAGGGGATCGCCTCGCATCGCGAGAAGCGCAAGCCCGAGTTTCCGCCGCCGCGCGACTTCTGAAAGCCGGAATTACCGGGACGCGCTGAAGTCGAGCGCCGCGGCTGCGGTTGGCTTGGCCACGGGAGTGCTTCCCAGCAGCCGCTCGAGCTCTCGCACGACCACCGCCGGATCCGGCGGCACGCGCCCCTGCGACGTGAGCAGGATGCGCACCGGCAGGTCGATCAGCGTCGGATCCGGATGATCGCGCAAGTGCGCCGCGTTCTGCAGCGCGGGCACGATGTATTGCGTCTTGGTCCCCGCCATGGCGTTGTCCACGCCATGGACTACGGCGGCTTGCGCGCGCGCGATGCCGATGAGCAGCTCGGCCAGTTGTTGCGCGGAAATATTCAGCATGAGCGGAACCCCCTTCGCACGATGGTAACATCGTCCACTCCATGCTGAAGCGGGTCCTCGCCGCCGTCGTGCTGCTGATGATCGGCGTGGCAGCGGGGCTCGCGTTGCATCTTGCCACTTCCAAGGGAGACACGATGTTCTCCGGAAAACGTCCCGACTATCTCGGATTGACAGACGGCAAGCTGCCGCGCTGCAAACGCACCCCCAAGTGCGTTTCCAGCCAGGCGGAGCCGTCGGATGCCGAGCACTACATCGCGCCGATTCCGTTCAAGGGCTCGGCCGTCGATGCGATGGCCGCGGTGAGAAAGGCGATCGAAGCGATGGAGCGCACGACCGTGCTGCGCCACGAGGCGAACTACCTGTACGCCGAGGTCCGCTCGAAGCTGCTGGGCTTCGTCGACGACGTCGAGTTCACGCACGACGACAAGGCGGGCCTGATCCACGTGCGCTCGTCTTCGCGTCTCGGCAGGCGCGATTTCGGCGTCAACCGCGCGCGGGTCGAAGCGCTGCGCGCGCGGATCGAAAAATAGCGATCAGCGGACCGTTTCGATGCTGCAATAGCGCCGATGACCCCACATCACAAGTTCGAGCTCGCCGTACCGGTCAGTTCCGTGGATCACATGCTCGGCGCGTCGCACGCACCCGTGACGGTCGTCGAATATGGCGATTTCGAGTGTCCCAACTGCAAGCAGGCGGCACCCGTTGTCAAACTGCTGCTCCAGCGCTTCGCGGGCCGGATTCGTTTCGCCTATCGGCATTTCCCGCTGGAGGAGGTTCATCCGCATGCGCTGCATGCCGCGCTGGCGGCCGAGACCGCGGCGGGACAGGGCAAGTTCTGGCAGATGCATGACCTGCTATACGACAACCAGAGCCACTTGAAGCTTCCGCAGCTTCGCGGTTACGCGCAGAAACTTGAGCTCGAACTGGCGCGCTACGACGCCGAGATGAAGGGCGAGCTGCACCTGCAGCGCGTCCGGGAGCAAATCGAGAGCGGCAGCCTGAGCGGCGTGCGTGCGACGCCGACGTTCTTCATCAACGGGAAAATCCAGGACGTCTCGTTCGGACTGCAACATCTGGTCGCTGGGGTCGATGCAGCACTGAAGGTCTGACCGTGGCGGCAATGCAGAACGACATTCTCGAAAAGCGCCGCGAGCAGGCCTTCCCGAAGCTGACTTCGCGGCAGATCGCGCGGCTCGAAGCCCACGGCGAGCGGCTCGATACGCACGCCGGGCAGGTACTGGTAGAGCCGGGCGTCCGGCACCAGAAGCTCTACGTCGTGCTGGCCGGCAGCTTCGAGATCGTCGTTCCCGGCTTGCAGGGCGAGGCAATCATGACCGTCCTTGCCCCGGGCGATTTCTCCGGCGAGCTGAGCACGCTGCGCGGCGTGGCCGGTTTCGCGCGCATTCGCGTCGGCGAGAGCGGCAACGCGCTCGCGATCGACGAACGCGCGCTGCGCCAGATCGTGCAGAACGATGCCGAGCTGAGCGAGCTGTTCATGCGCGCGTTCATCCTGCGCCGCGTCGGACTGGTGGCCTCGGGTCAGGGCGAGGTGATGCTGCTGGGCTCGCGTCATTCCGCCGCGACATTGCGGCTGCGCGAATTTCTCACGCGCAACGCCCTTCCCCATGTCAACGTCGACCTGGACGACGATCCGGACGTGCAGTCGCTGCTCGACCGCTTCCACATCCAAACGGAGGATGTCCCCGTCGTCATCGGCCACTGCGGCCGCGTGTTCCGCAACCCGAGCATCCGCGACATCGCCAAGTACCTGCAGATGAACCCGGCGATCGATGAATCGAAAGTGCACGACCTGGTCGTAGTCGGTGCAGGTCCCGCCGGACTGGCGGCTGCGGTGTATGCCGCCTCGGAGGGGTTGGACGTACTGGTGGTCGAGGCGATGGCGTCCGGCGGGCAGGCGGGCACCAGCTCGAAGATCGAGAACTACCTCGGCTTTCCCACAGGCATCTCGGGCCAGGCGCTGGCCGGACGCGCTTTCGTGCAGGCGCAGAAATTCGGTGCCAACGTCAACGTCGCCTGCGCCGCTGTGCGCCTGCGTTGCGAGCAGCGGCCCTATCAGATCGAGCTCTCGGACGGCCGCTCGGTGAAGGCAGGCGCCATCGTCATCGCCTGCGGCGCGCAATACCGCGAGCTGCCGCTAGAGAATCTGTCGCGCTTCACCAGCAATGGCGTCTACTACGCCGCCACCCACATGGAAGCCAAGCTGTGCCAGGGCGAGGAGGTCGTCATCGTCGGCGGCGGCAATTCCGCGGGGCAGGCGGCGGTCTTCCTGGCGAGCACTTGCCGGCACGTCCACATACTGGTGCGGTCCGAGGGCCTGGCCCGCACGATGTCGCGCTACCTGATCCGTCGCATCGAGGACACTCCGACTATCACGCTGCACTCGCACACGCAGCTGGTCGCGCTCGAAGGCCGCGAC
>DASYPC010000238.1:0-13594 GCA_036007105.1 Burkholderiales bacterium
CGATCTATCGGTTTCGGCGGCGAGCTGGTCGCCGAGCGCGCCCGCCTGGTTTCCTTCGTGCACGACCTGAACCTGCTCGCGGCACTCGGCATCCGGCTGGTGCTGGTGCACGGAGCGCGGCCGCAAATCGAAGCCGAGCTGCGCGCCAAGGGCGTGCGGTCCCGCTATGCCAAGGGGTTGCGGATCACCGACGCACAGTCGCTCGTTGCGGTGAAGCACGCCGCGGGAATGCTGCGCGTCGAGCTCGAGGCGCTGCTGTCGCAGGGACTGCCGAATTCGCCGATGGCCGGCGCGCAGATCCGCGTCGCGTCGGGCAACTACATCACTGCGCGCCCGATCGGGATCGTCGACGGCGTCGATTTCCAGTTCACCGGTGAAGTACGAAAGGTCGATGCGCAAGCCATCGCGCGCAGGCTCGACGCGGGCGAAGTGGTGCTCGTTCCGCACGTCGGCTACTCGCCCACGGGCGAAGTGTTCAACCTGGCGTGGGAAGACGTAGCGGAAAGCGTCGCGCTCGCGCTCAAGGCGCACAAGCTGCTGCTGCTCACCGATCGCCTGCCGGCGGATCGCAAGGGCAAGCCGCTCAACGAAGTGACGGTGCAGCAGGCGGAGCTGCTGGTCCGCAAAGGCGGGCAGACGCCGCATGCGGCCCGGGTGCTGAAGACCGCATGCCGGGCGCTCGCGGGCGGCGTCGGCCGGGTGCACCTGATCTCGCGCCGCGCCGATGGCGGCACACTGCTCGAGCTCTTTACCCACGCCGGCGCCGGAACGATGATCACCGCCGACCCGGTGCAACAGCTGCGACCCGCGAAAATTGAGGATGTCGGCGGGATCCTTGCGCTCATCGAGCCGCTCGAAGCCGACGGCACGCTCGTCAAGCGCAACCGCGAGATGCTCGAGCGCGAGATCGGCAACTTCGAAGTGCTGGAGCACGACGGCATGATCGCCGGCTGCGCGGCGTTGTATCCGATGGCCGAGGCAAAGAGCGCCGAGCTCGCCTGCCTCGCGGTCTCACCCGAGTATCGCGACGCAGGCTACGGCGAGCGCCTGCTGCAGGCGTGCGAAATTCGCGCGAAGACGATGAAGATCAAGCGGCTGTTCGCGCTGACCACGCGCGCGGCGCATTGGTTCATCGCGCAGGGCTTTCGCGACGCCGGCGTCGCTGCGCTGCCGGAGCAGCGCAAGGCGCTCTACAACTGGAAGCGCGGTTCCAAGGTCTTCCTCAAGCGCCTCTAAAAATGGGGTACGTCCCTATTTTTTGACGGTCTTCACGCCTTCGGCCGTAGCGAGCAGCAGCACGTCGGCCGCGCGGCGCGCAAAAATCCCGTTCGTCACGACGCCGGCGATGCCATTGAGCTCCGCCTCGAGCGCCGGCGGATCGAGGATCGTAAGCCCGTGACAGTCGAGAATCAGGTTGCCGTTGTCGGTCTTGAAGTTTTCGCGCAGCACCGGATGCGCGCCGCGCCTCAGCATCTCCCTGCCGACATGGCTGCGCGCCATCGGGATCACTTCGAGCGGCAGCGGAAATTTTCCGAGCACGGGCACGAGCTTGGACGCATCGCAGATGCAGACGAAGGTTCGCGCTACCGCGGCGACGATCTTCTCGCGCGTGAGCGCCCCGCCGCCGCCCTTGATCATGTGCAGGTGCTCGGTGACTTCATCTGCGCCGTCGACGTACACAAGGAGCTCGGATACGCTGTTCAGATCGAAGACGTGGATTCCGTGGCGCTTCAGGCGCTCCGCACTTGCATCGGACGCAGCGACCGCGCCCTCGATCCGGCCCTTCATCGTGGCGAGTGCATCGATGAAGAGATTGACGGTCGAGCCCGAGCCGACACCCACCACGCTGTCTTCAACCACATGCTTGAGCGCGGCTTGCGCGACGAGGAGCTTGAGCTCGTCCTGCGTCACTTCTTTCTCTGCGGCGGCAGGTCGGTGCAGACGCCCTCGAACACTTCCGCCGAGAAGCCGACGGATTCGGACAACGTCGGATGCGGATGGATCGTCTTGCCGATGTCGGTCGCGTCCGACCCCATCTCGATCGCATGCGCGATCTCGCTGATCAGATCGCCTGCGTTCGTGCCGACGATCGCGCCGCCTACGACGCGATGCGTCTCGGCGTCGAAGAGCAGTTTCGTGAAGCCTTCGTCGCGCGCATTGGCAATCGCGCGGCCCGACGCGGCCCAGGGAAACTTCGCCGTGCCGATCTTGGTCCCGTTCTTCTTCGCCTCGTCCTCGGTCAGACCTACCCACGCGATCTCGGGATCGGTGTAGGCAACCGACGGGATCACGCGCGCGTCGAAGTGCGATTTCCTGCCGGCTGCGGCCTCGGCGGCGACGTGGCCTTCGTGCACCGCCTTGTGCGCGAGCATCGGCTGGCGGGCGACGTCGCCGATCGCGAAGATGTGGCCGACGTTGGTGCGCATCTGCGAATCGACCGGAATGAAGCCGCGCTCGTCCACTGCGACGCCGGCGTTCTCGACGCCGATGCGCATGCCGTTCGGCGAGCGGCCCACGGACACCAGCACCAGATCGTACGTCTGCGGATCGGCGGGCGCCTTCTCTCCCTCGAACCAGACCTTGATGCCGTTCGAAGTCGCCTCGGCTTTCGAAGTCTTCGTCTTCAGCATCACGTTGTCGAAGCGGCTGGCATTGAATTTCTGCCACACGGCCACGAGGTCGCGGTCGGCACCGAGCATCAGGCCGTCGAGCAGCTCGACCACGTCGAGGCGCGCACCGAGCGTCGAATACACCGTCCCCATCTCCAGGCCGATGATGCCCCCGCCGATCACGAGCAGCTTCTTCGGCTGGCCGCGCAGCTCGAGCGCGCCGGTCGAGTCGACGATCCGCTCGTCGGCGGGCAGAAACGGCAGCTTCGCCGACTGCGAGCCCGCTGCGATGATCGCGTGCGAGAAGCGTACGGTCTTCTTGCCTTCCTTCGTCTCGACCGAGAGATGATGCGGGTCGGCGAAACTGCCGACGCCCTGGAGCACCGTCACCTTGCGCGCTTTCGCCATGCCGGCGAGACCGCCCGTCAGCTTCGCGACTACCTTGTCCTTGAAAGCGCGCAGTTTCGCGAGGTCTACCTGCGGCGCGCCGAACGTGATTCCGTGGTCGGAGAGCGCGGCTGCGCCATCCATGATCGCAGCGGTGTGAAGCAGCGCCTTGGACGGGATGCAGCCGACGTTGAGGCATACGCCGCCCAGCTTCGGGTAGCGCTCGACGAGCACGGTTTTCAGCCCCAGATCCGCGCCGCGAAATGCGGCCGAATAGCCGCCCGGCCCCGCGCCTAGCACGAGCAGGTCGAATTCGAGGTCAGCCTTGCCCGCGTAGGGTTTTGCCGACGGCGCCGGAGCGGGCGCCGCCTTCGGTGCTTGCGCGGCCGCAGACGCGGCCTTTGGTTGCGAGGCCGCGGGCGCGGGCTTCGGCGCTTGCGACTGCGGCGCTTCCCCAGACTCCATCTTCAGGATCAGCGAGCCTTTGGATACCTTGTCGCCGAGCTTCACGCCGATCTCCCGCACGACGCCGGCCTCGGGCGAAGGGATTTCCATCGTCGCCTTGTCCGACTCGAGCGAGATCAGCGACTGCTCCTTCTCCACGGCGTCGCCCGGCTTCACCAGCACCTCGATGACCTCGACGTCCTTGAAGTCGCCGATGTCGGGGACCTTCACCTCGAGCAGTTGTGCCATCTAGAGGAGCGTGCGGCGGATGTCGGAAAGCACGTTGGCGAGGTACGCGGTGAAGCGCGCCGCCGCGGCGCCGTCGATGACCCGGTGGTCGTAGGAAAGCGCGAGCGGCAGCATCAGCCGCGGCGCGAACTCCTTGCCGTTCCACATCGGGCGCGTGACCGATTTCGCCACGCCGAGGATCGCGACCTCCGGCGCGTTGATGATCGGCGTGAACGCGGTGCCGCCGATGCCGCCGAGGCTCGAGATCGAGAACGTACCGCCCTGCATGTCTCCGGGCTTCAGCTTCTTGTCACGCGCGAGCTTCGAGATCTCGGCGAGCTCGCGAGCGAGGTCGAACACGCCCTTGCGATCGGCGTCGCGCACCACCGGGACCACCAGGCCGTCGGGCGTGTCGACTGCCACGCCGACGTTGAAGTATTTCTTGACGACGAGGTTCGTGCCGGTCTTGTCGAGCGACGCGTTGAAGTCGGGGTGCTGCCGCAACGCGGTGACGCTCGCCTTGATCAGGAACGAGAGCATCGTCAGCTTGAATCCCTGCTTCTCCGTCTCGGCTGTGTTCTGCTTGCGGAAGGCTTCCAGGTCGGTGATATCGGCCTCGTCGAACTGCGTGACGTGCGGGATCATCACCCAGTTGCGGCGCAGGTTCGCGCCCGAGAGCTTGCGGATGCGCGAAAGCGGCTTCAGCTCGACCGGGCCGAACTTGGCGAAATCGACGTCCGGCCACGGCAGCAGGTCGAGACCCGCGCCCTGCGGCGCAGGCGCGGCGGGCGACGCGTCCGCTCCCTTCGCCAGGGCGCCTTTGACGAATCCTTGCACGTCCTCGCGCAGGATCCTTCCTTTCGGACCGCTGCCGGCGACACGGGACAGGTCGACTCCGAGCTCGCGCGCGAACTTGCGCACCGAGGGACTCGCATGCGGCTTGGTGACAGTGGCCTCGCGCGGAGCGACGGGCACGGGGCCGGTGCGCGGAATCGCCGGCGCCTGCGCAGCTTCGGGCTTCGACGGCACCGCCACGGGCCGCTGCGGCGCCGCGGGCTGCGCGGCGGCCGGCGCCGCTTCGGCCTCCGCGGCCGCGAGCACCAGGATCGCTGCCCCTTCGGAGACCTTTTCGCCCATCTTGACGGTGATGCTTCGCACGACACCCGCCGCAGGCGACGGAATTTCCATCGTCGCTTTGTCCGATTCGAGCGTGACGAGCGATTGCTCCTTCGTCACCGCATCGCCCGGCTTGACCAGCACTTCGATCACCTCGACGTCCTTGAAATCGCCGATGTCCGGTACCGCGACCGTAATCTCGCGCTCGCCTTGCGATTGCGGCGCGGGTTCCTTCGCGGCCGGTGCCTGGTCCTTCGCGGCCGGTGCAGGGCCTGCCGCAGGCACGGTGACAAGCTGCGGCGCTTCGTTCTTCGCGCCATCCGCATCCATGCGCAGGATCAGCGCGCCTTCCGACACCTTGTCGCCCAGCTTCACCTCGATCGCCTTGACCACACCGGCTTGCGGCGCCGGGATCTCCATCGTCGCCTTGTCGGATTCGAGCGTGATCAGCGATTGCTCCTTCTGCACGGTTTCGCCCGGCTTTACCAGCACCTCGATCACCTCGACTTCCTTGAAGTCGCCGATGTCGGGAACCCGGACGTCCATCATGGCTGGGGAATTTCTTTCTATACCGTCGTTGGATCGCGCTTTTCAGGATCGAGCGCGTATTTCGCGATCGCCGCCGCAACCGTGCTCGCCTTGCCTTCGCCCTGATCGACCAGCGCCTTGAGCGCGGCGATCGCGACGAAATACCGGTTGACTTCGAAGAAGTGGCGCAGCTTGGCGCGCGAGTCCGATCGCCCGAAGCCGTCCGTGCCGAGCACGCGGTAGACGCGCTCGCGCGGAATGAACGGGCGGATCTGATCGGCGAACGACTTGATGTAGTCGGTCGCCGCAATCACCGGCCCGAGGCGTTTTTCCAGGCACTGCGTGACGTAAGGCCGGCGCGGCGTGGCCTCCGGGTGCAGCAGGTTCCAGCGGTCCGCCGCGAGCCCATCGCGCCGCAGCTCGGTAAAGCTCGGTGCGCTCCAGACGTCCGCAGCGATTCCCCAGTCGGCCTCGAGCAGCTCGGCGGCACTGAGCACTTCGCGCAGGATCGTCCCGCTGCCCATCAGCTGAACGCGGCTCTTCGCCTTCGACTTAGACTCGCGGAGCGAGTACAGGCCCTTCAGGATCCCTTCTTCCGCGCCCTGCGGCAGCGCCGGATGCTCGTAGTTCTCGTTCATCAATGTGATGTAGTAGAAGACGTCCTCCTGCTGTTCGACCATGCGCCGCAGGCCTTCGTGGATGATCACCGCGAGCTCATAGCCGTACGTGGGATCGTACGAAATGCAGTTCGGGATCACGGCAGCAAGGACATGCGAGTGGCCGTCCTCGTGTTGCAGCCCTTCTCCGTTCAGCGTCGTGCGGCCCGCGGTTGCACCGAGCAGGAACCCGCGCGTGCGCTGGTCGGCAGCCGCCCAGGCGAGATCGCCTACCCGCTGCAGGCCGAACATCGAATAGAAGATGTAGAACGGCACCGTGATCACGTTCGAATGGCTGTACGACGTGCCCGCGGCGATCCACGAGGACATCGAGCCTGCCTCGTTGATTCCCTCCTCGAGAATCTGTCCCGCCTTGTCCTCGCGGTAGTACATCACCTGGTCGCGATCGACCGGCACGTACTTCTGCCCTTCCGAGGAATAAATGGCGAGCTGGCGGAACATCCCTTCCATGCCGAACGTGCGCGCCTCGTCGGCGACGATCGGAACGACGCATTTGCCGATGCCCTTGTCGCGCACCAGCGCGGTGAGGAGCCGCACGAATGCCATCGTGGTCGAGATTTCGCGCCCTTCGCCGGAGCCCTTCAGCACCTGCTCGAACGTCGAGAGCGGCGGGACCGGCGGCGCGACATCGGCTTTCTTGCGCCGCTGCGGAAGGAAACCTCCCAGGGCCTGTCTGCGCTCGTGCAGGTACTTCATCTCTGGCGCATCCGCCGGCGGAACATAGAACGGCAGCTCTTCGAGCTTGTCGTCGGGCACCGGGATGTTGAAGCGGTCGCGAAACTCGCGGATGGTGCCGAGATCGAGTTTCTTCAGCTGATGGGTCGGGTTCTTCGCCTGGCCCTGCTTGCCGAGGCCGTAGCCCTTGATCGTCTTGGCGAGGATGACGCTCGGCTGGTCCTTGTGGTTCACCGCGGCGTGGTACGCGGCATAGATCTTGTACGGGTCGTGGCCGCCGCGGTTCAGCCGCCAGATATCCTCGTCGCTCATGCGCGATACCATCTCGAGCAGCTTCGGGTGCTTGCCGAAAAAGTGCTTGCGCACGAACGCGCCGTCGTTCGCCTTGAAGTTCTGGTACTCGCCGTCGACGCACTCCTCCATGACCCGCTTGAGAATCCCGTCCTTGTCGCGCGCCAGCAGCGGATCCCAGTACGACCCCCAGATCACCTTGATCACGTTCCAGCCGGCGCCGCGGAAGTCGCTCTCCAGCTCCTGGATGATCTTGCCGTTGCCGCGCACCGGGCCATCGAGCCGCTGCAGGTTGCAGTTGACGATGAAGATCAGGTTGTCGAGCTTCTCGCGCGAAGCAAGAGCGATCGCGCCCATCGACTCGGGCTCGTCCATCTCGCCATCGCCGCAGAATACCCAGACCTTGCGGTTCGCCGTGTCCACCAGACCGCGCGCGTGCAGATACTTCAGATAGCGCGCCATGTAGAGCGCCTGCAGCGGTCCCAGGCCCATCGACACGGTGGGGAATTGCCAGTACTCCGGCATCAGCCACGGGTGCGGATAGGACGAAATTCCCTCGCCGTCCACGTCGCGCCGAAAGCCCAGCAGCTGCTGCTCGCTGAAGCGGCCCTCGAGCAGGCCGCGGGCGTAGATCCCCGGCGAAGAATGGCCCTGGAAATACACCAGGTCGCCGCCGTGCCCTTCGTGCGGCGCGTTCCAGAAGTGATGCTGTCCGATGCCGAACAAAGTGCCCACCGAGGCGAAGCTGGCAATGTGGCCGCCGAGCTCGTCGTCGTTCCGGTTGGCGCGCGCCACCATGACCATCGCATTCCAGCGGCAGTACGAGCGGATGCGCTCCTCGTGTCTCGCGTCTCCCGGCGAGCGCGCTTCGAGGTGCGTCGGAATCGTGTTGATGTACGGGGTATTCGCCGAGAACGGGATGTAGGCGCCGGACATGCGCGCCTTCTCGATCAGCTGCCCGAGCAGAAAATGCGCGCGCTCGGCGCCTTCGCGATCGAGCACTGCTTCGAGCGCGTCGAGCCATTCCCGGGTTTCGAGCTCGTCGGGATCATTGGCGGCAGGCTGCTGCGGAACGGCAGACATGAGGATCTCCAAGGGGGGCGTACGCAATATAAAATGATGCTCCGCCATTCGCAAGAAGCGCGATGGTAGACTCGCGCGCTTTCCGTACGTTTCCTCGCTCATGCCCGCACGCATCCTGGACGGCAAGGCACTGGCCGCGCAGTTGCGCGCGTCGGTCAAGCCGGCCGTGGAGCGGCTGGCTGCGCGCGGCATTCGCCCGGGGCTGGCGGTCGTCCTTGCGGGCGATGATCCGGCCTCGCAGACCTATGTCCGCAACAAGATCAAGGCGTGCGCCGACACCGGGGTGCACTCTGACCTGCATGCGCGTCCCGGCGATGTAGCCGAAGCGGCGCTGCTCGATCGGGTGCGGATGCTCAACCAGGACCCGCGCGTGCACAGCATCCTGGTGCAGATGCCGCTGCCGAAACAGATCCGGGCGGCGAACGTCCTTGAAGCGATCTCACCGGCAAAGGACGTGGACGGATTCCACCCGGCCAATCTCGGCGCGCTGGTCGCCGGCCTGCCCGGGGTGGCGCCCTGCACGCCCGCCGGCATCATGCGCATGCTCGCTGCCGAAGGCGTTGCGCTCGAGGGCCGCAATGCCGTGGTCCTCGGCCGCTCGACCATCGTCGGCAAGCCGATGGCGCTGCTGCTCCTGCAACGCGATGCGACGGTGACGATCTGCCACTCGCGAACCGCTCGCCTCGCCGACGTCACGCGCCAGGCGGACGTCCTCGTCGCTGCAATCGGCCGCGCCAGGTTCGTCACCGCCGGCATGGTGAAGCCGGGTGCATGCGTGATCGACGTCGGCGTCAACCGGCTCGAGGACGGCAAGCTCGCCGGCGACGTCGATTTCGCGGCGGTACGCGAAGTGGCCGGGCTCCTCACTCCGGTGCCCGGCGGCGTCGGACCGATGACCGTGGCGATGCTCATTCATAACGCAGTCAATGCCGCATTGCGCTCGTGCGGCGAACGAGGGCTCGATTGAACCCGCTGCTGGATTTTTCCGGATTGCCACGCTACGACGACATCGAGCCGGCGCATGTAGAGCCCGCCATCGCCCGACTGCTTGCCGAAGCACGCGATGCGGTGAAGCGCGCAGAGCGGGCGGACGCCACGTGGGAAGCGTTCGTCGAGCCGCTGGATGATGCGAACGAGCGCCTCGCGCGCGCCTGGGGCCAGGTCGCGCACCTGCACGCGGTGCTCGACAGCCCGGACCTGCGCGCCGCCTACAACGAGACCCTGCCCGACGTCACCCAGTACTGGACGGAGCTCGGCCAGAACCTCGCTCTGTTCGAGAAGTATCGCGCGCTCCGCGAATCGCCCGGGTATGCAGCGCTCGGCCCTGCACGGCGGCGAATCATCGATCACGCGCTGCGCGATTTTCGCCTCGGCGGCGCGGAGCTGGCGGCAGCGCAAAAAACGCGCTTTGCGCGCGTGCAGGAAGAGTTGGCGACTCTTTCGGCGAAATTCTCGGAGAACGTGCTCGACGCGACCAACGCATTTTCCGTCGTGCTGGAGGACGAGCGGCGCCTCGCGGGAATTCCCGCCGACGCGCTCGCCGCGGCGCGCGAAGCGGCGCTGAAGGACGGCGCCGGCAACGGCAAGCCGCGCTGGAGGTTCACGCTGCACATGCCCTCGTGGCTGCCGGTCATGCAGTATGCCGAGGACCGCGCGCTGCGCGAAACGATGTACCGCGCGAACGTCACGCGCGCCTCGGAGTTCGGCAAGCCCGAATGGAACAACACGCAGCCGATCGCAGCGATCCTGCGGCTGCGCAAGGAAGCCGCATTGCTGCTCGGCTATCGCAATCATGCCGAGGTGTCGCTCGTGCCGAAGATGGCCCGTACGCCGGGCGAAGTGCTCGGGTTCCTGCGAGATCTCGCGCAGCGCGCGCGGTCCTTCGCCGAGCGCGACGCGGCCGACCTGCGCGAATTCGCACGTGCCGAGCTCGGGATCGCGACGCTCGAAGCGTGGGATTACGCGTACGCATCGGAAAGGCTGCGCAAGAAGCGCTTCGACTTCTCCGATCACGAGGTGAAGCAGTACTTCCCGGAGAACGCGGTGCTGCCGGGAATGTTTCGCCTGGCCGAAACGCTTTACGGAGTGCGCATCTCGGAGGCGCAGGCGCCCGCCTGGCACGAGGACGTGCGCTTCTTCGAGGTGCGCGATCGCGCAGGCGAGCGGATCGGGCAGTTCTACGCCGATCTCTATGCGCGCGATTCGAAGCGCGGCGGCGCATGGATGGACGAGGCGATCGCGCGGCGCCGCAGGAACGGGCACGTGCAGACGCCGGTTGCGCACTTAGTCTGCAATCTGCCGCGGCCGGTCGGCGGCAAGCCGGCTCTGTTCACGCACGACGACGTGATCACGCTATTCCACGAGTTCGGCCACGGCCTGCATCTGCTGCTGACGCGAGTCGAGGACCTCGGCGTGTCGGGGCTCTCCGGGGTGGAGTGGGACGCGGTCGAGCTGCCGAGCCAGTTCATGGAGAATTTCTGCTGGCAGTGGGAGGTGCTCGCGCCGATGTGCAGGCATGTCGATACCGGAGCGCCGCTGCCGCGCAGCCTGTTCGAGCGCATGATCGCGGCGAAGAATTTCCATTCCGGCCTCGACATGCTGCGCCAGATCGAGTTTGCCGTCTTCGACATGCGGCTGCATTGCGAAGTCGATCCGGACGCGAGCGCCCTCGATCTGCTCGACGAGGTGCGGCGCGAGATCGCCGTGCTGCTTCCTCCTGCGTACAACCGGTTTCCGAACGCGTTCTCGCATATCTTTGCCGGCGGCTATTCGGCGGGCTATTACAGCTACAAGTGGGCGGAAGTGCTGTCTGCCGATGCGTACGCGGCGTTCGAAGAGCACGGTGTGCTCGATCCGGGCACCGGCGCGCGCTTTCGCGACGAGGTGCTCGCGGTGGGCGGCAGCCGGCCGGCGCTCGATTCGTTCCGCGCGTTCCGCGGCCGCGAGCCGCAGGTCGACGCGCTGCTGCGGCACAATGGTATGATCCTCGCACCCTCTGCGTGAGGAGCGTACCGATGCGTATCCTGCTTGCAATCACGCTTTGCGCCTTCAGCGTCGGCGCGGGCGCGCAAGTGTATCGATGGACCGACGCCCAGGGCCGCGTCAACATCACCGACACACCGCCCCCAGCCTCGGCGAAGGATGTGAAGAAGCTCGACGCTGCCACCGCTCCGGCCACCGCACCTGCGACCGCGCAGGAGCCTTTTGCGGTCCAGCAGGCGAAAGCGAAGTATCCGGTCACGCTCTATACCGTGCCGAATTGCGAGGGCTGCAATGCCGCGCGCACGCTCCTCAATGCGCGCGGCGTGCCGTTCAAGGAAATCAGCCTCACCGACGCTGCGCAGATGGAAGAGTTCAAGCAGGTCGTCGGCGGCAACACGGTGCCCGCAATCCTCGTCGGCACCACGGTGCAGAAGGGTTTCGAGGAAAGCGCGTATCAGCGGCTGCTCGACGCCGCAGGCTATCCGACCACCGGACTCGTTCCGCCACGCACCCAGGGCGAACCTGCCGCGGCTGCACCAGGGTCGCCGGAAGTGAAGCCTGCCGCGCAACCTGAGCAACCCTCCGGGCCCTACTCCGTCGGCGCGACCGCTCCACCGCCCCCGCAACCTGAGCAAACCTCCGGGCCCTACTCCCCCGACGCGACCGCTCCACCGCCCCCAATCAAGAAGAAGAAGTGACGCTCGCGGGCGCGGGATGAAACTCGCGACCTGGAACGTCAACTCTCTCAAGGTCCGCCTTCCGCACCTGCTCGACTGGGCGGCGCAAGCCCAACCGGATGTCGTCTGTCTGCAGGAAACGAAGGTCGAGGACACAAAGTTCCCGCTCATGGAGATCCAGGCGTCCGGGTACTCGGCCGTATTCTCGGGACAGAAGGCCTACAACGGAGTCGCGATCCTTTCCAAAGCGCCGTTGACCGACGTGACTGTGGGCATGCCCGGCTTCGTCGACGACCATCGGCGCGTGATCGCGGGCTCGCTCGGAGACGTGCGCATCATCTCCGTCTACTGCCCCAACGGGCAATCGGTGGGATCGGACAAGTACGCCTACAAGCTGCGCTGGTTCTCGGCCTTGCACGGCTGGCTGAAAGAGGAGCTGGTCCGTCATCCACGGCTCGCAATCATGGGCGACTTCAATGTGGCGCCTGAAGACCGCGACGTGTACGACCCGAAGGCGTGGGAAGGCAGCGTGCTCGTCTCCGAACCGGAGCGCGCCGCGTTTCGCGCGCTGCTCGAGCTGGGTCTCAAGGATTCGTTTCGCCTCTTTCCCCAGCCCGAGAAGACCTTCTCCTGGTGGGACTACCGGTTGTTCGCGTTCCGCCGCAACATGGGCCTGCGGATCGACCAGATCCTGCTTTCAGGAGCGCTGGCGAAGATCTGCACCGCGTGCACGATCGACCGGGCGCCGCGCAAGCTCGAGAAGCCGAGCGACCACGCGCCCGTCGTTGCGGAGATTGGTAACGCATGACTAGCCAGAAAACAGTGGTGGTCATCGGTGCCTTGGGCGTGATCGGCAGGTACGTCGTCGCGAAATTCGCTGGACTCCCCGACTGGAAGGTGGTCGGGTTGTCGCGCCGCCAAGGCGAGGACCGCGAAAACGTCCGCTATCTCTCGGTCGATCTGCTCGATACCCGGCAGGCGCGTTCAAGACTCGCGTCGCTCAGCGACGCCACGCACATCGTGTACTGCGCCTTCCAGGCAGCTGGCACCCAGGCTGCCGATTTCGCGCGCGGGATCGACATCAACCGCGACATGCTGGTCAACGCTGTGTCCGCGATCGACGCGGCGGCGCCCGGACTCGAACGGGTCGTGCTCGTCACTGGAACGAAGTACTACGGATCGCATCTCGGGCCGTTCCGCACGCCCGCGAAGGAAGACGATCCGCGCCACATGCCGCCGGACTTCTACTTCGACCAGATCGACTGGCTCACCGCGTTCCAGAAAGGCAAGCGCTGGAGCTGGACCGAGATTCGCCCGCAGACCTTGTGCGGCTTTGCGCCCGGCACGGCGATGAGCATCGTGCCGGTGATCGCGGTGTACGCGGCGATCTCGAAGGCGCTCGGGCTGCCGCTGCGCTTTCCGGGCAAGCCCGGCGCCTATCGCGCGATCTACCAGGTGACCGAATCGACCCATCTCGCGAACGCAATCCACTGGGCGGCGACGACTTCGAGCGCGGCGAACCAGGCGTTCAACATCACCAACGGCGACTACTTCCGCTGGGTGAACCTCTGGCCGCGGATCGCCGACGTCTTCGAGATGGCGCTCGCCGAACCGCAAACGATCTCGCTCGTCGCGCACCTGTCGGATAAAGGGTCTGTCTGGGATGCGCTCGTCCAGCGGCATGGCCTGCAGCCTTACCGTTATGATGAAATCGTCGCCTGGCCGTTTGGCGACTATGTCTTCGGCTGCGATTGGGACGTGATGACGAGCACCACCAAGGCGCGGCAGCACGGCTTTCACGACGTCGTCGACAGCGAGGCGATGTTCATCCGGCTGCTGAAGCAGTTCCGCGAAGAGCGCATCGTTCCCTGATGCGCACGATCGCGACCGGACTACG
>DASYPC010000239.1:0-2977 GCA_036007105.1 Burkholderiales bacterium
TCTAAGCAGGGATATTGGACCGAACCCGCAGGAGGCGATGCGGTCTGGAAAAGCGGATTTGGTTTGTGCTGGCGCGCAGGTTATTGGACGCCCGCGATGGCGATCATCGAATGCGATCCGGATCTGGTACCGAAGCCGCCAGCACCGGTAGTCGCACCGCCGCCGCCGCCGCCACCGCCGCCGCCGCCAGCGCCTGCGAAGCCGAAGCCTGCGCCGGTCGCTGAGAAAGTGACGCTTGCCGCGGACGTGCTGTTCGACTTCGACAAGTCGGTGCTCAAGCCCGAAGGCAAGGCGAAGCTCGACGACCTCGCGAACAAGGTGAGAGCGATCAACCTCGAAGTGGTGATCGCGATCGGCCACACGGATTCGATCGGTAGCGACGCGTACAACCAGAAGCTGTCGGTGCGCCGCGCCGAGTCGGTCAAGGCCTACCTCGTATCGAAGGGCGTAGAGCCGAACCGCATCTACACGGAAGGCAAGGGCGAGAAGCAGCCCGTGGCGTCGAACAAGACGAAGGAAGGACGCCAGAAGAACCGCCGCGTGGAGATCGAGGTCATCGGCACGAAGAAGCCCTGATCGTTCAACAACCCTTGAAAAGCCCCGCTCCGGCGGGGCTTTTTGTTTATGGCGCACGAAACGAACGTCGACCCTGCGGAGCTCGCGAAATTCAACGAGCTCGCGCACCGCTGGTGGGACCCCGAGGGCGAGTTCCGGCCGCTGCACGAGATCAACCCGCTGCGCCTCGCCTGGATCGCCGAGCGCGCGCCGCTCGAAGGCAAGACGGCGCTCGACGTCGGCTGCGGCGGCGGCATCCTCGCCGAAGCGATGGCGCGGCGCGGCGCGCGCGTCACCGGGATCGACCTCGGCGAGAAGCCGCTGCGGATCGCCAAGCTGCACACGCTGGAGAGCGGCGTGCAGGTGGAGTACGAAGCAGCGTCCGCGGAAAGCTTCGCGGAGACGCATGCGGGCGAATTCGACCTGGTCACCTGCATGGAGCTGCTCGAGCACGTGCCCGAGCCCGCGAGCACGGTTGCGGCGTGCGCGCGGCTTGTAAAACCGGGCGGGCGTGTAATTTTTTCAACGATCAACCGCAACCCGAAGGCGTATCTGTTTGCCGTGATCGGCGCGGAGTACGTGCTCAAGCTGCTGCCGAAGGGCACGCACGACTACGCCCGCTTCATCAAGCCATCGGAGCTGACCCGCTGGTGCCGCGAAGCGGGACTGCAACCGCTCGAGATGACCGGCATGACCTACCACCCGCTGACCCGGAAATACCGGCTCGGCCGGGATTGCGACGTGAACTACATGCTCTGCTGCGCAAAAGATGCGTAGCAAGGCAGTTCTTTTCGATCTCGACGGCACGCTCGCCGACACCGCGTCCGATCTCGGCGCGGCGCTGAATCACCTGCGCGTTCGCGAAGCGCTGCCTGCGATGCCGCTCGCAGAATTCCGCGCGCACGCTTCCTCCGGCGCACGCGGGCTCTTGAAGGTCGGTTTCGGGGTGCTGCCCGAAGACTCGCGCTACGAGTCGATGCGCAATGCATTCCTCGACTATTACGACGCGCACATCTGCGTCGACACGCGGCTCTTTCCGGGCATCGCAGAGTTGCTCGCCGCGCTCGAGCAGCGCGAAATCCGCTGGGGCGTCGTCACGAACAAGTCATCACGATTCACGCCGCGCGTGCTCGCGGCTCTCGACGTCGGCAAACGAGCGGCCTGCGTCGTCTGCGGCGACTCGACGCCTCACTTGAAGCCGCATCCTGCGTCGCTGCAGCTTGCGGCGCTCGAGCTGCAGCTCGAGCCGGCCGAGTGCATTTACGTGGGCGACGATTTCCGCGACATCCAGGCTGCGCGCGCTGCAGGCATGCGCTCCGTCGCCGTCGAATGGGGCTACAGCGTCAGCGACCAGGGCGGCCCGCGCAACTGGAACGCCGACGCGGTGATCGCTCAGCCGCAGGACTTGATCGCGTTTCTCTAGGGACCGAAGCTCGAACGCGCCTGGATTCCCCAGCCGGTCGCGTCCTTCGTCAGCACGTAGAGCGATTCGTATAGCCCGATCACCGATCCGTCGCTGCGGAACCGTGTGTAGCTGACCGCGTAGTGCGCTTTTTTCTCGTTGAACTGCACCAGCTCGCGCTTCTCCCAGCGGCTCCACTTCCAGTCGTCCTCGGTCTTGAGCCATTGGAAGAGATCCATCGGATTGCTGCCGGGCTGCTCATACACCGTGACCGCTCCGCCGGCGATCCGCACATGCGGAAAGTGCATCGCCCGATCCATCGCCGCTGCGTCGTGCGCGTTCAGCGCCGCCATGAATGCGTCGAGCACGCGCATGCATTCGGCGTGCACCCGTTCCCTTGTACCCGGCTCATCGACCCCCATATGGGATAATAGGGTACCGAATTACGGGGGCGACCAGGTTTCGACGCGGGTCGCGAAGCAGCGCAGGGCATGCCGAGGACCAGATCACCTCGCAAATCCAGTCTGGAAACACTCTAAACGCCAACGACGAGCGTTTCGCTCTCGCCGCCTAATACCGGCGAGACGCTGCACTAGCCTGCTGATGGGCTAGGCCGGGCCAACCGAGGCGAGAGCCGAGGTGACTTACCAAGCCCGGTGCAGCGCCATTCACATCAGCCCCTCTGCGCGGGGTGGTCGCTTCCCCGCGTAGATCCGTCGAAGCGACTGGCTGAGCGCCAGCCTGCCGATCGGCGGGCGCGAGGCGAGATCCAAATGATCAGGCTAAGCATGTAGTCCTGACTGTCTAGGGCTTGCGGACGCGGGTTCGATTCCCGCCGCCTCCACCAAACAGACGATCGTGGCCAGGATCGGCCACGTGCGGCCAGCTCAGCTTTTCAGTTCGACCAAAATCTCGTGGTACCGGCGGCTGTCCACGTTCTTCGCGGCGTGGGAGTCGCCGCCCTCGCGGTAGTACACCTTCCCGGCCTCGAGCGTCGCGCGCGTGACGCCGCTTGCGCGC
>DASYPC010000240.1:0-25333 GCA_036007105.1 Burkholderiales bacterium
GATGTGCAGCTCGCCGCGAGGCTCGCCGAGATGCCGGTCGAGGAGTTCGTCGCGCTCAACCCGGGCTTCAGCCGCCCGCTGATCCCGGTCGCGGTGAATTCCCGCATCGTATTGCCCACCGACAAGATCGAGGTTTTCCGCGCCAACCTGCTCAAGCACGACGAGAAGGCGCTCGTTTCCTGGCAGGCGTACCAGCCGAAGAAGGGTGATTCGATCGAATCGCTGGCGAAGAAATTCGGCATGACGGTGGGCCAGCTGAAGGAGGTGAACGGAATCGCGCCGCGCGCGCGCGTCTTGCCGGCGCTTCTGGTCGTGCCGGTGAACGGCGCGGCGGTCGAAGCCAAGCGGATGCCCATCATGTATGCGCCGCCGATTCCGGCTCCGGGCCCGCGCAGCGTGACGTACACGGTGAAGCTCGGAGATACGCTGCCCGCAATCGCGCAGCGCTATCACGTCAGCGTCGAAGACCTGCGCCAATCGAACAAGATCGGCAGGCTGACCGTCGGCCAGAAACTCACCGTGCAAACCAAGGCGGCGTCGCCGAAGAGCCGGACCACGCCCAAGGGGAAGCCGAAGCAGGCGAAGCCAGGAAAACCCGTAAAGCGTTCATAGGGTTACAGAGAAAACCTCTAGCCCTTCGATAAGGTCACCGCGACAGCGCGGCACCATGCCCGGATGCGTTTCCGTAGAATGGCTCTCATGATCGGGCGGATCCAGAAGGCGGTTCTCCTCTCACTGCTCCTCGGGATCGCCACTCCGGCTCCCGCGGCCGATCCGATTGTGATGCTGCTGCTGAGCGTTGCCCGGGAAATGATCTTCACGGCCGTGCGCGAACGCCTGATGGCGCCGCCCGACGCCGAGCCCCTCCCGGCGGCCACCGCCTATCCCGGGACCGTGATAGAACCTGCGCACGTCCGCCGGCTGATCGATGAAGGGTTCGGGTACCTTTCGCGCGGGCAGCGCGACGAGGTATACGAGTCGCTGCATGCCCAGTTGATGGACCCGAAGAACGCGACCGTGCGGGCGTCGATGATCGAGTACTTTGCGGAACGCGCCGTGGCGATGCGCGATGCGCAGGACCGGCTCGCGAACCTGTCCCGCTCGGAGAAGTCGCGCCTCGCGGCGGAATTCCGCGAGCAAGTAGCGGAGCTGTCGGCGGAAGAAACCGCGCAGCTTGCCGAACTGTTGCGTCGGCAGGTGCTGCCCGTGCCGAGCGACTTGAACGACATGCTGCTCGCCGAGCTCGCCGGCCGATAGATGGGAATCCTCGCCGGCAGCCGGATCCTCGTCACCGGGGTGCTGTCCAGTCGTTCAATCGCCTACGGCATCGCGCGCGCAGCGCGGCGTGAGGGGGCCGACCTCGCGTTCACCTACGTGGGCGAACGGTTCAAGGAGCGTGTGACGGAGCTCGCGGCCGAATTCGATTCGGACGTCGTCCTGCCGTGCGACGTCGCGAGCGATGCGGAAATCGCATCGCTCTTTGAAGGACTGCGGGCGCGTTGGGACGGTTTGGACGGCCTGGTGCACGCGATTGCCTTCGCGCCGCGCGAAGCGATTTCGGGAGAGCTGCTCGACGGGTTGTCGCGAGAGGCGTTCCGCCAGGCCCACGACATTTCGGCATACAGCTTCCCGGCGCTCGCCAAGGCTGCGCTGCCCATGATGGAAGGCCGCGCCGCGTCGCTGCTGACGCTCACCTACCTTGGCGCAGAGCGCGCCATTCCACACTACAACACGATGGGCCTCGCCAAGGCGAGCCTCGAGGCGAGCGTGCGCTACCTTGCAGCGAACCTCGGTCCGAAAGGCATCCGCGTCAACGCGATCTCGGCCGGGCCGATCCGCACGCTCGCTGCGAGCGGAATCGCCGGCTTCGGCAAGATCCTCAAGCACGTGGAGGACCATGCGCCCCTGCGTCGCAACGTGACGATCGACGACGTGGGGAACGCCGCGGTGTTCCTGCTTTCCCGGCTCGCGGCAGGCATCACCGCTGAAGTCCTGCACGTGGACGCCGGCTACAACGTCACGTCCGTGACGATCAAGGACGAACCCGCCGGGTAGGCGGCTACTTCTTTTCCAGATTGGACCGGTTGATCTCGACCTTGACGCGCGCGCGCTCGCTCGCGAGCCACGCTTCGAATTGCTGCGCGCCCGCAAGCCGGTGCGCGTTGACCAGGTCGGAAGTCTTCTGCACCTCGGTGCGCGGCTCCGGAGGAAGCGAGCGAATCACGCGATAGATCACGTAGCCCTGCTCGCCGAGATCGCTGCCGATGTGAGCCGGGAGCTTTTCCGTGTCCGCACCGAGGATCCTGCGCTGCGCGTCCGGAGGAAGATCGCCGGGATCGCGCAGCGTCATGATCCGGGGGGCAGACCACTTGAGCCCGGCGTCGCCGCCTTTGGCGAGCTGCTCGAGTTTCGCGGCCCCTTCCTTCTGCGCGAGCTTCGCGGCCTCCTGCTGCTTCAGGATCGCCTCGATTTCGCCCTTTACGCCGGCAAACGGACGCTGCGCCTCGGGCTGATGCTCGACCACGCGTGCCGCCACCAGCACGCCCGGGGCGATCTCGATCGCATCGGTATTGCGCTTGGCTTCGATGGAGTCCTTGGAGAACAGCGCCGTCAGCACCTTGGGATGGCCGACGACGCCGAGGTCCGGCGCACCGCCGCGGGCGATCCATCCCGTCGTCTGCACCTTCAGCTTGTAGCGCTCTGCGGCGGGCTTCAGGCTGTCCGACTGCTCGTAGACCATGTTGCCGAACGCTTCGGCAAGCTCGGTGAATTTCTTCGTGCCCTTCTGCTTGGCGATCTCGGCGCCGATTTCCTTGCGCACCTCGTCCAGCGGACGCGACTTGCCGGCCTGGATGCCGGTGAGCCGGATGATGTGGAACCCGAACTCGCTCTCCACCGGACCCGCGATCTCCCCTTCTTTCATCGAGAACACGGCATCCTCGAACGGCTTCACCATCATGCCGCGGCTGAAGAGCCCGAGGTCGCCGCCCTTGTCGGCCGAGCCCGTATCCTGCGAATGCTTGCGGGCGAGCTCGGCAAAGCGAGCCGGTGACTTGCGCACCTCGGCGAGAATGTCCGTCGCCCTCTGCTTCGCGTCCGGCCCTGCAGGAATGAGGATGTGGCTGGCGCGGCGCTGCTCGGCGACCGCGTACTGAGCCGTGCGCGCGTCGTACTGCGCCTTGATCTCGGCTTCGGTGACGCCCTCGGCCTGCCCGACCTCCTCGGCCGAAAGCACCACGTACTCCGCCCGGATCCGCTCCGGCGAACGGAATCGCGAGCTGAATGAATCGTAGTGCGCCTTCAGCTGCGCCTCGTCGACCTTCACCTGCCCGAGGAACTGCTCGACCGGGATGCGCGCCTCGGCGATCTCGCGCCGCTGGCTGAGGAGCGCTGCGATCCTCTCCGCTACGGCACGCGACCCGATGCCGGTCTCGGCGATCGCCTGCGTCAGCTGCCCGACCGCGATGTCGTGGCGCAGCCGCGCGGCGAACATCTCCCCGGTCATGCCCCGCGCCCGGATCAGCGCATTCGCCGTCGCTTCGTCGAACTTGCCGTCGCGCTGGAACCCGGGCATCGCGCGGATCACCGCCTGCAGCGATTCGTTGCTTGCGGTGAGCCCGCCTTCGATCGCGCGCGTCGAGACCACGCGCTGATTGATCAGCGAATCGAGAAGCGCCTGGCGCATCTCCGGCGTGTCCAGCGCCGCTGGATCGAATCCGCTGCCGAGGGCCCCGCGCAGGCGTTCCTGCTGGACGCGCAGCGCCTCGGCGAACTCCTGCTGCGTGATCGTCACTCCCCCGACGTTCGCAAGGTCGTTGCCGCCGCGCATCGAGCGCGTGTACGACTCGAGACCGAAGAACGCGAACGGCGGCACGATCAGCAGCACGAAGGCGACCTGGACGAGCTTCTTGTGCTTGGTGATGAAATTGAACATAGATCAAAAAAGCAAAAGGCCCCGCGGGGCCTCGTATGGTGCTTGGCGGAGCGGACGGGACTCGAACCCGCGACCCCCGGCGTGACAGGCCGGTATTCTAACCAACTGAACTACCGCTCCTTTGGTGGGTGCTGAGAGGGTTGAACTCCCGACATCTGCCTTGTAAGGGCAGCGCTCTACCGCTGAGCTAAGCACCCCAAAGGGGCGCTAGTTTATTGCATCCTTCAGTGCCTTGCCAGCACGGAACTTCGGCACACGCGCGGCGCTGATCCGGATTTCGGCGCCGGTGCGCGGGTTGCGTCCGACGCGGGCAGCCCGCTTCGCGACGTAGAACGAGCCGAAGCCCGCGAGCGTCACGGCGTCGCCCTTCCGCAGCGTCGATTTCACCGCCACGACCATCGCGTCGACGGCGCGCTCGGCCGCCGACTTCGATACCTCGGCGACCTTCGCGATGTGCTCGATCATGTCGGACTTGTTCATGACGTCTCAGTGCGTCACCGCCGTCGAGTCGGGCTTGCCGTCCGCGCCCGGAAGCGGCGTCACCTCGACCCGCTCGGGAAGCGGCACTGGCGTGCGCTCGAGTGCGATCTCGAGCACCTTGTCGATCCATTTGACCGGCAGGATCTCGAGCCGGTTCTTGATGTTGTCGGGTATTTCCGCCATGTCCTTGAGATTCTCTTCCGGGATCAGCACGATCTTGATGCTGCCCCGGTGCGCAGCCAGCAGCTTCTCCTTGAGTCCGCCGATCGGCAGAACTTCGCCGCGCAGCGTGATCTCCCCGGTCATCGCCACGTCCGCCCGCACCGGGATTCCCGTCAGCACCGACACCATCGCGGTAACGATGCCGATGCCGGCGCTCGGGCCGTCCTTCGGCGTCGCGCCTTCCGGCAGGTGGATGTGGATGTCGTTCTTCTGGTAGAAATCCTCCTGGACACCGAGCTTGCGCGAGCGCGCGCGCACGACCGAAAGCGCCGCCTGGATCGATTCCTGCATCACCTCGCCGAGCTTGCCGGTCGTGATCACCTTGCCCTTGCCCGGCATCGTCACCGTTTCGATCGTCAGCAGCTCGCCGCCCACTTCGGTCCACGCAAGCCCGGTGACCTGTCCGACCTGGTTCTGCTTCTCCGCCACGCCGAACGTGAACTTGCGCACGCCGAGGAACTTGTCCAGGTTGCGCGGGGTGACCGAGATGCGCTTCTGCGCGCCCTCGCCCTGCTGCTTGTCGATCAGGAGCTGCTTCACCGCCTTGCGGCAGATCTTCGAGATCTCGCGCTCCATCGCGCGCACGCCCGCTTCGCGCGTGTAGTAGCGCACGATGTCGCGGATCGCGACCGCGGACACGACCAGCTCGCCGTCCTTGAGCCCGGTGTTCGTCATCTGCTTGGGCAGCAGGTAGCGGATCGCGATGTTCATCTTCTCGTCCTCGGTGTAGCCCGAGAGGCGGATCACCTCCATCCGGTCGAGGAGCGGCGGCGGAATGTTGAGCGTGTTCGCCGTGGCGACGAACATTACTTCCGACAGGTCGTACTCGACCTCGACGTAATGGTCGACGAACGTATGGTTCTGCTCGGGATCGAGCACTTCGAGCAGGGCCGAGGACGGATCGCCGCGCCAATCCATGCCGAGCTTGTCGACCTCGTCGAACAGGAACAGCGGGTTCTTCACGCCGACCTTGCTCATGTTCTGCAGGATCTTGCCGGGCATCGACCCGATGTAGGTACGGCGGTGCCCGCGGATCTCGGCCTCGTCCCGCACGCCGCCCAGCGACATCCGCACGAATTTGCGGTTGGTGGCCTTCGCGATCGATTGGCCGAGCGATGTCTTGCCGACGCCGGGTGCGCCGACCAGGCAAAGGATCGGTGCCTTCATGCGATCGACGCGCGTCTGCACGGCGAGGTACTCGACGATGCGCTCCTTCACTTTCTCCAGCCCGTAGTGATCCTTGTCGAGCACCGTCTGGGCGGCCTTGATATCCTTGGAGATCTTCGACTTCTTGCGCCACGGCAGATTGACCAGCGTGTCGATGTAGTTGCGCACGACGGTCGCTTCGGCCGACATCGGACTCATCAGCTTCAGCTTCTTCATTTCGGCTTCGGCCTTGCGGCGCGCGTCCTTCGGCATGCGCGCCCGGCGGATGCGTTTCTCCATCTCTTCGAGATCGGCGCCCTCCTCGCCCTCGCCGAGCTCCTTCTGGATCGCCTTGACCTGCTCGTTGAGGTAGTACTCGCGCTGGCTCTTTTCCATCTGCCGCTTGACGCGGCCGCGGATCCGCTTTTCGACCTGCAGGATGTCGATCTCGGTTTCGAGCTGGCTGAGCAGATGCTCCAGCCGCCCCTTGACGTCGACCATCTCGAGTACCTGCTGCTTCTGCTCGAGCTTGAGCGGCAGGTGCGCCGCCACCGTGTCGGCGAGCCGGCCGGGCTCATCGATCCCGGCGAGCGAGGTCAGGATCTCGGGCGGGATCTTCTTGTTCAGCTTCACGTACTGATCGAACGCCGAGAGCAGCGCGCGGCGCATCGCTTCCACCTCGGCGGGCTGCGCGGGCTCCGCGGGCACTGCGGACGCGTCCGCGACCCAGTGCGTCCGCAGATCGATGACCTGCTCGATGCGCGCCCGGGTGCCCCCTTCCACCAGCACCTTCACCGTTCCGTCCGGCAGCTTGAGCATCTGCAGGATGCTCGAAATGCAGCCGATCTCGTACATGTCCTGCGGCCCGGGATCGTCCTTGGCGGCGGACTTCTGCGCCACCAGCAGGATCGATTTCCCTGCTTCCATGGCCGATTCCATCGCCTTGATCGACTTCGGCCGGCCGACGAACAGCGGAATCACCATGTGCGGGAATACCACTACGTCGCGTAGCGGAAGGAGCGGGTACTGCGAAGCAGCGGGAAGGTTCTGCGATTCAGACATGTCAGGTCCCCTCTATGACGCTTGGAATCCACGGGGCGACGAGAGGTTCCCGTGACAGATGCGTCGCTCTTAGCCTACACGCAAGGAAGGCATACTGCAACGCGACAAAAGGGGGAGTTTTCCGGCGTTACTGCAATATCTAGGCCGAACCGCCCGCGACCTTTTGCTGATCGGAATAAATCAGCAGCGGCTTGCCGTCGGCCGAGATCATCTGCTCGTCGACGACGACCTTGCTCACGTTCTCGAGCGCCGGCAACTCGTACATCGTGTCGAGGAGCACCTGCTCCAGGATCGAGCGCAGTCCGCGGGCTCCGGTCTTGCGCGCCAGCGCGCGCTTTGCGACCGCGTTAAGCGCGGTAACCCGTACCTCCAGCTCCACGCCTTCCATGTGGAACAGCCGCTGGTACTGCTTGATGAGCGCGTTCTTCGGCTCGGTGAGAATCTCGATGAGCGCTTTCTCGTCCAGCTCTTCGAGCGCCGCGACCACCGGCATGCGGCCCACGAACTCCGGAATCAATCCGTACTTGATCAGGTCCTCCGGCTCGACCGCCTTCAGCAGGTCGAAGATCGCCTTCGAATTATTCGGGCTCTTTACTTCGGCGCCGAAGCCGATGCCGGTCTTCTCGGTGCGGTTGCGCACGATCTTTTCCAGGCCGTCGAACGCGCCGCCGCAGACGAACAGGATGTTCGTCGTATCGACCTGCACGAAGTCCTGGTTCGGGTGCTTGCGCCCGCCCTGCGGCGGCACCGAGGCGATCGTTCCCTCGATCAGCTTGAGCAGCGCCTGCTGCACGCCTTCGCCCGAGACGTCGCGCGTGATCGACGGGTTGTCCGACTTGCGCGAGATCTTGTCGATCTCGTCGATGTAGACGATGCCGCGCTTCGCCTTGTCGACATCGTAGTCGCAGTTCTGCAGCAGCTTCTGGATGATGTTCTCGACATCCTCGCCCACGTAGCCGGCCTCGGTCAGCGTGGTCGCATCGGCGATGACGAACGGAACGTTGAGCAGGCGCGCCAGCGTCTGCGCGAGGAGCGTCTTGCCCGAGCCGGTCGGCCCGATCAGCAGGATGTTGCTCTTCGCGAGCTCGACCTCGTCGTTCTTCGAGAGGTGCTTGAGCCGCTTGTAGTGGTTGTAGACGGCGACCGAGAGGATCTTCTTGGCCTGATCCTGGCCGATCACGTACTGGTCGAGGATCGCCCGGATCTCGCGCGGTGTCGGCAGGTCGCTCTTCGCGCCCTTGCCTCCCTTATCGGAGGCTGCTTCCTCGCGGATGATGTCGTTGCACAGCTCGATGCACTCGTCGCAGATGAAGACCGACGGCCCGGCGATAAGCTTGCGGACCTCGTGCTGGCTTTTGCCGCAAAACGAGCAATACAGCAGCTTGTCGCCCGAGCCCGTCTTCTCGGACATCTAGGCCGGCTCCCTCGACACGAGCACCTTGTCCACGAGGCCGTACTTTACCGCGTCCTCGGCACCCATGAAAAAATCGCGATCCGTATCCTTCTGGATCACCTCCATCGGCTGGCGGGTGTGCTTGGCGAGGATCTCGTTCAGCCGCTGGCGCAGGTACAGGATCTCCTTGGCATGGATCTCGACGTCGGACGCCTGCCCGGAGAAGCCGCCCATCGGCTGGTGGATCATGACCCTCGAGTTGGGCAGCGCGAAGCGCTTGGTGTGGTCGCCGGCGGCAAGCAGGAGCGCGCCCATGCTCGCCGCTTGCCCGATGCATAGCGTCGACACGTCCGGCTTGATGAACTGCATCGTGTCGTAGATCGCCAGCCCGGCCGAAACCGATCCGCCAGGGGAGTTGATGTAAAAGAAGATGTCCTTGTCCGGGTTCTCCGATTCCAGGAACAGCAGCTGCGCCACGATCAGGTTGGCCGTGATCTCGTTCACCGGTCCGACCAGGAAAACGACTCGCTCCTTGAGCAGGCGCGAGTAGATGTCGTACGCGCGCTCGCCGCGCCCCGACTGCTCGATCACCATCGGGATCAGGCCCAGCCCGCGCGCCGGCTCGTTCGCGCTCTGCAGGTCCTGCCCGGGTTTACGCCAATCCATCATCCGCTTCCCATGAGCTCATCGAACGATACCGCCTTTTCTGTAACCTTCGCGCGGGCCGCCACCCACTCCACGACATTTGCCTCGAGCGCCAGGCTCTCCATCTCGGACAGCCGCTCCGGCTGCAGGTAAAACCATTTTACTACCTCGGCCGGATTCTCGTAGGACTGCGCCTCGGCGTCGATCAGCGCTCGCACCTGCCCAGGCTTGGGCTGCAGGTTCTCGGCGCGCGCCACTTCGGCGAAGATCAGCCCAAGGGCAACGCGTTTCCGCGCTCCGGCCTCGAACACTTGCGGATCGAGCGGTACCTTGTCGGGCTTGAGGCCGCGCGCCTGCAGGTCCGCCGCGGCTCGTTCCATGAGGCGTTGCGTTTCCATCTGCACCAGCGATTTCGGCAGCTCGAGCGGGGCGGCAGCGAGCAGCGCCTGCAGGGCCTGCTCCTTTACGCGCGCCTCAACCCGCTTGCGCACCTCGCGCTCCACGTTGGCCTTGACTTCGGCGCGCATTTTTTCCACGTCGCCGTCGGCAATGCCGAGGCGCCTGGCGAATTCGCCGTCCACGGCGGGCATCACGCCCTCTTCCACTTGCGTGACCGAGACCGAGAACGAGGCGCCCTTGCCGGCGAGCTCTGCCCGCCCGTAATCGGCAGGGAATTCGAGGCCGAACGTCTTCGACTCTCCCGTCTTCGCGCCGCGCAGGCTCGCTTCGAACGCCGGCAGCATCTTGCCTTCGCCGAGGACGAACACGGTCCCGGTCCCGCTTCCGCCTTCGAAGCGTTCGCCCGCGATGCGGCCTTCGTAGTCCACGGTGACGCGATCGCCGTCCTGCGCCGGTCGCGTCACGGCGGACCAGGTCGTGCGCTGCTTGCGCAGCACTTCGATCGTCCGGTCCACGGCCGCGTCATCGACCGCAAGCTGCGGCCGTTCGATGCTCTGCGACGAAAGGTTGCCGAGCTTGATTTCGGGATACACCTCGAAGGTAGCGCTGAACTCGAGCGCTTGCGGCGGTGCGCTCTCGGTCGATGCCTCGGTCTTTTGCTCGATGCGCGGATAGCCGGCAACCTTGAGGTTCGCCTCCTTGATCGCATCGCCGAACGCCTTCTGCACGGCATCGCTCAGCACTTCCGAGCGCACCTGCGGCCCGTATTGCTGGATGACAATCTTCATCGGCACTTTGCCGGGCCGGAAGCCGGCCAGCTTGACGTTGCGCGCCAGCTGCTTCAGGCGCTCGTCCACCCGGCGCTCGATTTCCACGAGCGGCACCGACATCGAGATGCGCCGCTCGAGGGTGCCGAGATTTTCCACTTGCGCAGCCATCAATGAGATTTTCCTATCCGATACTCGCCCGATCCGTGGTGCGAAGGGTGGGAGTCGAACCCACACGCCTCGCGGCGCTGGAACCTAAATCCAGTGCGTCTGCCGATTCCGCCACCTTCGCCTGAAAAAGTGCGATAAAAACAACGTATTATATCCTGCGAGTGTCCGTCGGCCATTACGAAAACTTTCCTGTCGCTTCGCTGCTCCTGCCCGCGCGCCTGCGCTGGCCGGTCGCCGTGATCTACGCGTTCGCACGCAGCGCCGACGATCTTGCGGACGAAGGCGAGGACGCGCCGGACGTACGGCTGGCGAAGCTGGAGGCGTACCGGATCGAGCTCAACCGCATCGCGTCGCGTATGACGCCGCAGACGCCGCTCTTCGACGACGTGGCGCAGGTCGTCCGCGAGCATGACCTTCCGCTGGATGCTTTCCATCACCTGCTCGATGCCTTCTCACAGGATGTCGTCAAGACCCGCTATGCGAGCTTTGCCGAGGTGCTCGACTACTGCAGGCGCTCGGCCAATCCCGTAGGCCGGCTGCTGCTGCTCCTTTTCAAACGAACGCATGAAACAGCTTTGCGTCACTCCGATGCCATCTGCACTTCGCTGCAGCTGATCAATTTCTGGCAGGACGTGGCGCTCGACTGGCGCAAAGGGCGCGTATACCTGCCGCAGGATGAGATGCACTCGTTCGGCGTCCGGGAGGGACACCTCGCCGAGCAACGCTGCGACGCAGCCTGGCGCGCGCTGATGAAGTTCCAGTGCGATCGCACCAGCGAACTCATGCACCAGGGCGCGCCGCTCGGGCGCCTGCTGGCCGGTCGCATCGGACTCGAGATCCGCATTACCGTGCAGGGCGGGTTGCGGATCCTCGAAAAGTTGCGGCAGGCGGGCTACGACGCGTTCCGCAGGCGGCCGCGGCTGCGCTGGCAGGACTGGCCCCTGCTCCTGTGGCGCGCCTGAGGACGCACCCATCTTTCATGACGCCGGACGAATACTGTCAGCAGAAGGCCGCCGCGAGCGGATCGAGCTTCTACTATTCGTTTCTGTTTCTGCCGCCGGACCGGCGCCGAGCGATCACCGCGTTGTATGCGTTCTGCCGGGAAGTCGATGACGTGGTCGACGAGTGCTCCGACCCGCAACTCGCGGGCGCGAAGCTCGACTGGTGGCGCGGCGAGATCGCGCACCTGCGCGCAGGAGATCCGCAGCACCCGGTCATGCAGGCGCTGCGGCCTCACACCGAACCCTTCCAGATCACGCCCGAGCGCTTGAACGAGATCGTCGACGGCATGGCGATGGACCTCACGCAGACCCGCTACCTCGATTTCACGGGCCTGGAGCGCTATTGCCACCTCGTCGCGGGCGTCGTCGGCCTGCTCGCAGCGGGAATCTTCGGCTACCGCAACGTCCGCACGCTCGAATATGCGCGCACGCTCGGCACGGCGTTCCAGCTGACCAACATCATCCGCGACGTGGGGGAGGACGCGCGCAAGAACCGGATCTACCTTCCCATGGAAGACTTGCAGAAGTACGGCGTGACCGCCGCCGACATTCTGCAGGCCCGGCCCGCGGAGCGATTTGCGGAGCTGATGACATTCCAGGCTCGCAGAGCCGAGTCGTTCTACGCAAAGGCGTTCGAAGCCCTTGCCCCGGAGGACCGCCGCGCGCAGCGGCCGGGACTCATCATGGCGGCGATCTATCGACAGCTGCTGGCGGAGATCGAGCGCGACGGCTTCCGGGTGCTTACGCAGCGCACTTCGCTGACTCCGCTGCGCAAATTCTGGATCGCGTGGAAGACCTGGATCACCGCGTAGCGGTCGTAGGGGCCGGGTACGCGGGCATGGCCGCCGCCGTCACGCTGGCCGACGCGGGCGTACACGTCGTCGTGTTCGAGTCCGGCGCGGTTCCAGGTGGACGGGCGCGGCGGGTGCACGTGCACGGGCGCGATCTCGACAACGGACAGCACATTCTCATCGGCGCCTACTCCGAGCTGCTGCACCTGATGCAGCGGGTCGGCGTTCCGTCGGATGCCGTTCTGCGCGTGCCGCTCGAACTGCGCTACGCCGATGGCTTCGTATTCCGCTCGCTGGGGCTGCCAGCGCCGCTGGGACTGCTCGGCGGGTTGCTCGCGCTGCGCACCGTCTCCCTCGCCGAGCGGTTCGGCGCGGTACGCCTGATGCTGTCCTTGAAGCGCAGAGGCTTTCGCCTCGACCCGGACATTCCCGTGGAGAGGCTCCTCGAAGCGCACGGTCAGGCAGGCCGGATCGGCGACTACCTTTGGCGGCCACTTTGCGTCGCTGCGCTCAACACGCCGCCCGAGGAGGCTTCCGCGCAGGTATTCGCCGCCGTGCTGCGCGATTCGCTTGCCGGGTCGGAAGACGCGAGCGACCTGCTCCTGCCACGTGTGGATCTCTCGCAGCTCTTTCCGGAGCGCGCTGCGGAATACGTGCGCGCGCGCGGCGGCAAGGTACGTACCGGCGAGACGGTTCACGGCATCGAACCCGGCCTGCGCATCGCAGGAGAATCCTTCTCGCAAGTCATCCTCGCCGTTGCGCCTTACCAGCTCAAGCCGTTTGCTTCGCTGCTCGGCGATTTGCCCGAATACACGTATCAGCCGATCTACACCTGCTACCTGCAGTACCCCGGGCGTGTGAAGCTGCCGTTTCCGATGCTCGGACTGAGCGCAGGCACGGCGCAATGGGTGTTCGATCGCGACGCGCTCGGTGGAGCACAAGGACTTGTTTCCTGCATGATCAGTGCGGAGGGGGCGCACCAACGCATGACGCACGCCGAGCTCGCTGCAATCTGCCACGGCGAGCTCGCGCGGGTGGTCAAAGCGCTCCCCGCTCCCAAGTGGTCGCAGGTGATCGCCGAGAAACGCGCGACCATCACGTGCTCTCCGGGAATCGAGCGCCCCGCCCAGGAGACACCGACCTCCGGACTGCTGCTCGCGGGGGACTACACCGACCCCGAGTATCCGCCGGTGCTGGAAGCCGCCGTTCGCAGCGGCGTTCGCGCGGCGAAAAAAATTCTCGCGGCTAGTCCTCGTAAATCATCTTGACCGTCATGCCGCCGTCGAGCGTGAGGTTCTGGCCCGTCATGAAGCCAGCCTGCTCGGCTAGAAAGAAACAGGCGTCCGCGATGTCCTCGGGCTTGCCGACGCGGCCGACTGGATGCTGCAGCCGATCGCGCTGTGAATGCTCCGGTCGTTGCGCACGCGGCGTGTACTGCCAGTCGCGCGTCTCGATCCAGCCCGGGCTGACGCAATTCACGCGGATCCGGTGCTGCCCCAGACTGATCGCCATCCCGTGCGTGAGCGCGACGATGCCGCCCTTCGAGGCCGTGTAGGCTTCCGTATCCGGCTCCGACATGAAGGCGCGTGTCGATGCGATGTTCACGATCGCTCCGCCCTGCCCGCGCTCGACCATCTTTCGCGCGATCACCTGGGAGCAGAGAAACGTGCCGCGCAGGTTCACCGCAATCACGCGATCGAAATCGATCGTGGAAAGCTCGAGGAACGACGCGCGCCGGCCGATTGCGGCGTTGTTCACCAGGACATCCGGGCAGCCGAGTTGCTCCAGGGTCTGTGCGATCCAACTCTGGACCTGCTCCGCTTGGGATACATCGACAGGCACGTACATGCCTTTCGCACCCAGCTCTTCGACCTTGGTCACCGCTTCCAATCCCGCCTTCTCGTCCGGATCTGCGATCGACACGGCGTAGCCGGCGCCGGCAAAGCGGAACGCAACCGCTCGCCCGATGCCTTGTGCTCCGCCGGTCACGGCGACAATCTTCATGGCGGATCGGGCTACAGATTCCTCAACGCCGCGACTGCCTGATCGACGCGCTCGATCGCGATGACCTCCAGCCCGGCGATTTTTCCTTTCGGCAGGTTCGCCTTCGGAATGATGGCGCGCTCGAACCCGAGCTTCGCGGCTTCCTTCAGGCGGTCCTGTCCGCGCGGGGCAGGGCGTACTTCGCCCGCCAGTCCGATCTCGCCGAAGACGACCAGCTTGCCAGGGATCGGCCGATTGCCAAGCGACGATACGACTGCGAGCGATACGGCGAGGTCGGCGGCAGGCTCGGCGATCCGCACTCCGCCCACCGCGTTGACGAAAACGTCCTGGTCCATGGTCGCGATGCCCGCATGCCGATGCAGCACGGCGAGCAGCATCGCGAGCCGGTTCTGCTCCAGCCCGACGGTGAGGCGGCGCGGACTGGGCGCATGCGCGGCGTCCACCAGCGCCTGGATTTCCACCAGCAGCGGCCGCGTGCCTTCGAGCGTCGCAAGCACGCAGGAGCCCGCCACGTCGGCGCCGTGGCGCGAAAGAAAGAACGCCGACGGATTCGTCACCGCGCGCAGTCCTTTGTCCGTCATAGCGAACACCCCGAGCTCGTTGACTGCGCCGAAGCGGTTCTTGACCGCGCGCACCAGCCGGAATGCGGAGTGCGGATCGCCTTCGAAATAGAGAACTGTGTCGACGATATGCTCGAGGACCCGCGGCCCGGCGATCGCACCTTCCTTCGTGACATGCCCGATGATGAAGAGCGCCGTGCCGCTTCGCTTGGCATGACGCGCAAGCTGCGCAGCGCACTCGCGCACCTGCGCCACAGAGCCCGGCGCCGATTGCAGCATGTCCGACCAGAGGGTCTGGATCGAGTCGACGACGGCGACCCGGGGCTTGCGCGCATCGAGCGTTGCCGTGATCTTCTCGAGCTGGATCTCGGCCAGCAACTCGACGCCGCCCGCGGCGAGCGAAAGACGCCGCGCGCGCATGGCGACCTGATCGGCCGATTCTTCTCCGCTGACATAGAGCGCCTTGCACGCGCCTCCCAGCGATGCGAGCGCCTGCAGCAGCAGCGTCGATTTCCCGATTCCGGGATCGCCGCCGATCAGCACCACCTGCCCTGCGACCAGCCCGCCGCCGAGGACGCGGTCCAGCTCGGCGAGACCGGTGGGCGTGCGCTCGATCTCCTGTGTTTCGATCGCCGACAGCGCGATCGGGACTGCGTCGCCCGCGAGGCGCCGTCCTCCCCGGTCGGCGACCGTCTCGGTGAGCGTTCCCGCGGCGCCGCACGAAGGGCAGGCGCCGAACCACTGCAGCGCGCTTGCACCGCAATCGGTACAGACGAAAGCAGTCTTGGCTTTCGCCACTACGCCACGTCCAGGATCGGAACGCGCGCGGCGAGACCTGCAAGAAGCTGATAGCTGACGGTACCTGCGGCCGCCGCAACTTCGTCCGCGGAGAGTCCCTCGCCCCAAAGGGTGACCGGCGTGCCGATGTAGGCTTCGGCAACGTCGGTGATATCGACGCAGAGCATGTCCATCGACACCCTGCCGACAGTCCTCGCGCGTTGCGCCGCCACGAGCACCGGCGTCCCGCTGGGTGCGTGGCGCGGATACCCGTCGGCGTAGCCGCAGGCGACGATGCCGATCGTCATTTCGGCCAAGGCCTCGAACGTGAGCCCATAGCCGACGCGCTCTCCCGGCGTGAGGTTCTGCACGCCGATGATTTCGGACGTGAGGCTCATCGCAGGTTTCAGGCCGAGCGCGTCGGCGCTTTGCCCGGGGAACGGCGAGCATCCGTACAGCATCAAGCCCGGGCGCACCCAATCGGCGCGCGTTTCGGGAAACCTGAGAAGCGCGGCGGAATTCGCCAGCGAGCGCGGCGCTTCGAACGGTTGCGTGATCTTGCCGAACCAATCGAGCTGCGCTGCTACCCCGCTGCCTTCGGCATCGGCAAGGTGCGTCATCAAGGTGACTGAACGCACTTGTGCGTGCTCCTTGAGCGCGTTCCAGGCGACGCGCACGTTGTCCATCGTGAAGCCGAGCCGGTTCATTCCGCTGTTCACTTTGAGATAGGCGTCGATCGCTCCCTCGAGCGGCGTCTTCTGCAAGATCTCGATCTGCTCGACGTTGTGGATCACCGGCGTAAGCTGGTGGCGCGCGACGAGCGGCAGATCTTCGGGTCCGAAGAACCCTTCCAGCATGAGGATCGGCTTGGCGATGCCTGCGCTGCGCAGCTGCAGCGCTTCGGCGAAATCCAGCACCGCGTAACCGTCCGCGTCCTCGAACGCTTTGGCCGCGCGCAAGAGGCCATGCCCATAGGCGTTCGCCTTGATCACCGCCCAGACCTTCGCATTCGCTGCATGGCTTTGCGCGACGCGCAGGTTGTGGCCCAGTGCCGATGCGCTGATTGCGGCGCGGATGGGACGGGGCATCAGCGATGTCCTCCCCGCGAGCTCATGCGGGCTGCCTCGCGGCCAGGCGGCCTTTCGCAAACTGGACGAACGTATTCACCAGCCGCGAGCGGAATTTTTCCTTCGGGTAGACCACCGAGAGCTTGCGGATCAGCCGCGGCGAAAGCGGCACCCGCACGAGCTGCCCGAGCCGCGTCTCTTTGGAGACCGTCGCGACCGAGAGGATGGTGAATCCGAGGCCGGTGGCGACGAGGCCCTTGAGCGCCTCCGGGCTGCCGAGCTCCATCACCACGTTCAGCGACTCCGGCGCGATGCCCGCTTTCTGCAGGTAATGGTCGATCACCTCGCGGGTTCCAGAGCCGGACTCGCGGCTGAGGAACGGGTACTGGACGAGCTGCTTCGGCACGGCGCTCTTCAACCGCGCCAGCGGATGCGATGGCGCACAGACCGCCTGCAGCTCGTCCTCGCAGCACACGTCCGTCGCGACATTCTGCAGGTGCGAGGGCGCTTCGATGAAGCCGATATCCAACGTGTGCTCTGCAACGCGATTTTCAACCGTCTCGGAGTTTGCGACGATGAGCCGCGGCTGCACGCGCGGGTACTTTGACTTGAAGTCGCCGAGCACCTGCGGAAGGAGCGCTTCGGCGATCGTGGTACTCGCTCCCACCAGCAGCGGGCCGCCGATGTCGCTGGTCATCTCCTTCAGGCGCATGTCCAGCTCGGCGGAGAGCGCCAGGATGCGCTCGGCATACTCGAGCACCACGTTCCCCGCCGGCGTGAGCGCGATCTTGCCGTGCCCGCGCTCGAACAGGCGCGTGTTGAAGCGCTCCTCGAGCTGCTTGATCTGGAACGTCACCGCTGGCTGCGTCATGAACAGCGCCTCTGCGGCCTTGGTGAACGACAACTGCTTCGCCACCGCGTGGAAGACCTGCAGCCGCCGATCCGCCATGGTCCATAAACGCCGGTCAAGAAGGCCCTTATTGAAGCATAAAGCGCCCAGCCGCGGTAGCCGGAGAGCGAGCGCAGGTTGGCACGTGATATAACCCGGGCCGGGTCATGAATCTCGGCTTCTACATCATCATGGCGGCGCAGTTCTTCTCGTCGCTCGCCGATAACGCGCTGCTCGTCGCCGCGATCGCGCTCCTGATGCAAGCCGACTCGCCGACCTGGCTGACGCCGTACCTCAAGTTCTTCTTCGTCGTCTCGTACGTGGTGCTCGCGCCCTATGTCGGGGCTTTCGCCGACCGGCTGCCGAAGGGCCTGGTGATGTTTTACTCCAACACCATCAAGATCGTCGGCTGCGTGCTGATGCTGTTCGAAGTGAATCCGCTCGCGGCCTACGCGCTCGTCGGGCTCGGCGCGGCCGCGTATTCGCCGGCGAAGTACGGCATTCTCACCGAATACCTGCCGCATTCGAAGCTGGTGATCGCCAACGGCTGGATCGAAGGCCTGACGGTGACCTCGATCATCCTCGGCACGATGCTGGGCGGCGTGCTGATCAACGAGCAGGTCTCGCACATCCTGCTGCAATTCGACGTCCCGCACATCGAAACCGGGATCGACACGCCGCCCGAGGCGGCGATCTGCGTGATCGTGCTGGTGTACGCGATCGCCGCAGCGTTCAATCTCTACATCCCGAGCACCGGGGTGGCGATGAAGCCCCTGCCCGCGCATCCGATCGAGACGCTGAAGGACTTCGCCGGATGCGTGGGCAGCCTCTGGAAAGATCGGCTGGGGCAGCTCTCGCTCGCGGTGACCACGCTGTTCTGGGGGGCGGGAGCGACCTTGCAGTTCATCATGATCGAGTGGTCACGCGCAGCGCTCGGCTACGGGCTTTCGCTCGCGTCGATCCTGCAGGGCGTGTGCGCGCTCGGGATCGCGGGCGGCGCCGTGCTCGCCTCGATGCGCGTGCGCCTCGACCGCGCCGTGAGAGTGATCCCGCTCGGCATCGCGATGGGGCTCATGGTGATCCTGATGGTCTTCGTGCGCGACGTGCGGTTCGCAGTGCCGCTGATCGTGCTGATTGGAGGGCTGGCCGGATACTTCGTCGTGCCGATGAACGCGCTGCTGCAGCATCGTGGCCATCACCTGGTCGGCGCGGGACGCTCGATCGCGGTCCAGAATTTCAACGAGAACGCGTCGATACTGATGATGATCGCGATATATTCGCTGCTGCTCGGATCCGGCGTCTCGATCCTGTGGGTCATCGCAATCTTCGGGTTGTTCGTCGCAGGCACCATGACGCTGGTGCTCTGTTGGTACCTCCACAATCGGCGCGTGCGCGGCGACGAGATGGAACGCCTGCTCGCGTTCGCGCGCGCCGAGAATCACAAGTAGGCGGCTGGCGGCGCTCAGCCGGCTGCGGCGATCGTCCTCGCAGCGAAGCGAAGGTCGGCCCAGGCCTTGGCCTTGTCCGGCAGGTTTCTCAGCAGGTACGCCGGGTGGTACGTCACCACAAGGGGCACGCCCGCGTACCGGTGCACACGACCCCGCAGGCTGGCGATCGTTGCGTCCGTGCCGAGCAGCGTCTGCGCCGCAAAGCGGCCCATGGCGACGATCAGTTTCGGCTGAATGAGACTGATCTGGCGCAACAGGTACGGGGCGCACTGCGCAACCTCGTCCGGCTGTGGATTGCGGTTGCCCGGTGGCCGGCACTTGAGGACGTTGGCGATATAGACGTCGGCTCCGCGGGTGAGACCGAGCGCCGCGAGCATGTTGTCGAGCAGCTTGCCGGCCTGTCCGACGAACGGCTCGCCGAGCCGGTCTTCATCCGCGCCCGGGGCTTCGCCCACGAGCATCCACGCGGCCCGCTCGTCGCCCACGCCGAATACGGTCTGCTTGCAGGTCGCGCGCAGCCGGCAGTCCGTGCAACCGGCGACCTTGCTCTTCAGCGTCTGCCAGTCCATGGCGAGGATGCTCCGCTCCCGCCCTTCGGATGAAGCCGGGATCACGGCCTCTTCGCCCACAGGCACGCCCTGCACTTCCGCGCCGGCGCCTGCGACGCTCTGAACGGCGGAGCCTTCGCGGCGCAGCCGCCAGATCGGCGCCAACCCCATCTCCGCGAGAATTTCCGCGCGGCGCCGGCTCACAGCGCGAGCGTGAACACGAGCGCGTCTTCGCGTTGCGCGCCCGCAGGGTAGTAACCGCGACGCAAGGCGACGTGGCAGAAGCCGAAGCGCGCGTAGAGGGCCTGCGCCGCGCGATTGCTGGGACGCACTTCGAGGTAGATATTGCGCGCGCCCAGGGCTCGCGCAATGCGGATGCTCTCGGCGAGAAGGGCGCCGCCATGTCCGCGCCTCTGGCTCGCGCCCGCGACCGAGAGGTTGAGCAGATGAGCTTCGTGTGCCGCGACGAGCAGCACGAAGTAGCCGATCAGTTGCGTGCCCAGCCGGTAGGTCCAGCACTGGTATCCGGCGCGCAGCGAATCGGCGAAATTGCCTCGCGTCCAAGGGTGCTCGTAGATCGCTTTCTCGATCGCGATCACCGCGGCCAGCTCCTCGTCGCGCATCGGCTCGAAGCGCGGCACCTCGCGCAGCACGGCACTCATCGCACGCCTCGTTCTTCGATCGTCATCGCAACCTTGTCCCTGAGGTACAGCGGCGCGGCGAGCGCGGGATCCGCCCCTTCGCCGGCAGCAAGGCGCGGCGCGGCAAGCCGCGCGATCGCGCCCGCGCTCGGATGAACCTCGGGCAATACGCGCGCGACCATTCGTGTCAGTTCAGGGTATGCCGAGAATCCGTTTCCGCATCCGCACCAGCCGCCTCCCGGCGGACGCTGCGCCGCTGCCGGAGCGATGCAAACCGCGGCGATCGTGGTGCGCCATTCACCGCCTGCTCTTTCGAGGCAGGCATAATACACTTCGCGCATGCGCGCATCGAGGCAGACGACCACTCGTGCAGCGCCGGATTCGTCGGCGATCGCGTCGAGCGTGGAGACGCCGAGCACCGGGATGTTTCTTCCCATCGCGAGTCCCTGCGCGATTCCGCACGCGATGCGCAGCCCCGTGAACGATCCGGGACCGGCCCCGAAGGCGACCGCGTCGAGCGCACTCGCGCTGATGTCGCAGCGCGCGAGCAGCTGCTGCAGCAGCGGCAGCGCGATTTCGGCGTGGCGATGACCGGCCCGCTGCTCCAGTGACGCGACCTCGCCGTCGTTCCACAGCGCGACGGAGCACCACTCCGTTGAAGTTTCCAGCGCTGCGATCCGCATATCCCGGATTTTAGCGATGACCCACACGGTCGCGTTGCCTGCGTGGCTCCTGCTCTGCGTCGCCGCATTGGCGCTGTGGGCGATCTGGGACCATGTGCTGGGCCCGGCGTGGCGCGGGTTCATGTCGCGGACCGCGAACCAGGTGATCGACGAGCTCTCCACGCGGCTGCGGATCGGCATCCGGCCCTGGCAGAGAACGCGGCGCCAGGCACTCATCGATCGCCTGATCACCGACCCCAAGGTGGAAGCCGCCGCGGAGCAGTTCGCGCGCCAGAACAAGCTGAGCCAACCGGCTGCGCTGCGTATAGTGGAACGGTACGCGCGCGAGACCGTCCCTGCCTTCAATGCGTATTTCTATTTCCGCGTCGGCTGCTGGATGGCCCGCAAGGTTGCGCAATCGCTGTATCGCGTGCGGCTCGGGTACGTCGACTCGGACGGACTCGCCCGGGTCGATTCGAATGCAACCGTGGTGTTCGTCATGAATCACCGCTCCAACATGGACTACGTGCTGGCCGCGTATCTCGCGGCGGAGCAGACTTCGCTCTCGTACGCGGTCGGCGAGTGGGCGCAGATCTGGCCGCTCTCCGCACTCATCCGCTCGATGGGCGCCTACTTCGTTCGCCGCCAGTCGAGGAACGAGCTCTACCGACGGGTACTCGAGCGCTACGTGGCGATGGCGACCGAGGCCGGCGTGCCGCAGGCCGTGTTTCCGGAAGGCGGGTTGACCCGCGACGGCCTGATGCGCGAGCCCAAGCTCGGTGTCCTCGACTACATGATGCGCGGATTTCGCAACGACGGGGAGCGTGACCTCGTGTTCGTGCCGCTCGGGATCAACTACGACCGCGTCCTCGAAGACCGCACGCTGCTGCTCTCGATCGATCCCCATGCAACCCGGCCCGGGCGCGTGCGCGCGCTCTGGAACACGCTGGCATTCGCCGGACGCAATCTGCGGTTGATGCTGAAGAGCGAATGGCACCGGTTCGGGTATGCCTGCGTCACCTTCGGCACCCCGATCTCGATGCGCGAGTACTGCACCGCCCACGGCCTCGATTTCCAGCGCCTCGGCGGCGATGACCGCAGGCGCGCAATGGCAAGACTCGGCAGCCATCTGATGAATGCCGTCGGGCGGATCGTTCCGGTCGTGCCGGTGCCGCTGATCGCCACGGTATTCACGAGCGAGGGCGCACCGCTCTCCGAGCTGCAACTGAAAGCCCGGGTCGAAAGGTTGCTCGAGCGCCTGGAGGTCGCGGGTGCGCACACCTACCTGCCCCGGCGGGATCTCGACTATGCCCTGACGGTGGGACTGAGAATGCTGCTGCTGCGGCGCCTGGTGGAAGAGCGCGACGGCCTATACGCCGCCTGCGCGCAGGAACTGCCCGTACTTCGCTACTACGCCAATTCGATCGCGCACCTGCTGCCCGCAGGTGCGCCGATCGCTTCGCCTAGCGCTTGACGCTCACCCGCAGGAGATCGGCCTCGCGTACGCCGGGGCCCGCAGAATCCTCGGCAACGCGCTCGAGCCGGCTCTTCACCGTGATGCCGAGTTCGGGGCTCCACCAGAGGTAGCCCCAGACGGTCGGCGTGGAGTAAAGGATCCGGTACGTCTTGAAACTTCCGGCGGGAACATGCACGGTCTGCTGCTCCTCCACCGTAAACCACGCACGCGTATCCGTGGTGCGGTTGTTCGAGTAGTTGGTGACCTTGTACGGCGTCGACCAGGTCTCCCCGACCCACATGGGCCAGTGATACCCGAGCGGGGGATCCCAACTCACAAGCGGTTTCCCATCCTTGACCTGCGCAGCCCAATTGCCGCTCGTCGCATCGATGAGGATGGTGGCTTCCGGTCCCTCATACGCGACATGCGGGCGGCCCTGCCAGGTCTGCGGGGGAAGCGATTTCCAGTACACATGGGAAACGCCGCTGCCGAAACTGCCCGAGTCGCGCCGTACGTAGCTCCACTCGGATCCCGGCGCCGCGAATGCAGGTGCGAGCGTCTTCGATGGCTTGTAATCTCGCCAGTGAGGGCCTTCCACATCGTAGATCATCGCGCAGCCCGCAGAGGCGAGCGCCACCAGAAACCCGGCTACCACCGATCCATTCCGCATACAACCTCCCGTAGGCTTGCGATCACTGCAAGCCGAACGCGAGTCGCCACCGCGGTCCGCCTGCACCGCGGCGAATTCTATACTCTAACGCTCGGGCTTGCCCTAGCGGCGGCGTTCGAAGTCGCGGTTGGCGTTCTGGATGTCCCGGCGCAGGCGGTCGCGTTCCGCCGGTGCCATCGGCCGCTGCGGCGGCCGGCGAGGATCGTATTCCGGTGGCGGACCGTCCCGATAGACCCCCTGGCGAGCCGAGGTAACTTCCTGGCGCAGGCGTTCGCGCTGCTCGGAGCTCATGCCCCCGTTCGGCCCGGCCCGGTAGTACTGCGATTGACCCTTCGGCGCCTGGCCGCGATCATGCCGGCCGCGCCATTGCTGCGCGTCGGCCTGCGACGAAACCACGCAGGCGGCAGCCGCGAAGAGGACAATTCGCAGGAAAGCGCTCATGACGGCAACATGGTACGGGGCCGGGAGAGGTCAGTCTGCACTGGGCATCCGAATTTTGTAACAATCTGTTGCCGGGCAGTCCTGGACTTACAGCCTGTTTCGGTGCTTCCCTGTCGGGTCGTTAACCTGTGCCCTTATGGCAGAACTGAAGACTAGAGTACTCATTGTGGACGACGACCAGCGCATGCGCGATCTGCTCGTGCGCTATCTCGGCGAACAGGGATTCGAGACTCGCGCGGTAGCCGATGCGACTGCGATGGACCGGCAGCTCGCGCGCGAGCGCTACGACCTGATCGTCCTCGACCTGATGCTTCCCGGCGAGGATGGCCTAGCCATCTGCCGGCGCCTGCGCGCGCAGAACAATCCTCCGGCAGTCATCATGCTGACGGCAAAGGGCGACGACGTCGACCGCATCGTAGGGCTCGAGATGGGGGCGGACGACTACGTCCCCAAGCCGTTCAACCCGCGCGAGCTGGTGGCGCGGATCAACGCCGTGCTGCGTCGCCGGCAACCTGCCGGGCCGCCCGGCGCACCAGCCGCGCAGACGGAGATCCATCATTTCGGCGCGTTCGAGCTCAACCTCGCGACACGCAGCCTTACGCGGGACGGCAAAGATGTGCCGCTCACCACCGGCGAGTTCTCGGTGCTCAAGGTATTGGTCCAGCATCCGCGTACGCCACTGTCGCGCGACAAGCTGATGGAGCTGGCGCGGGGCCGCGAGTACGAGGTATTCGACCGCTCGATCGACGTGCAAATCTCCCGGCTGCGCAAGATCGTCGAGGAAGATCCATCCAAGCCGCGTCACATCCAGACCGTCTGGGGGTTCGGGTACGTTTTCGTGCCTGACGGCAACCTGAAATGAGTCTTTTTGCGCGATCGTTCCTGCTGATCGCGCTGCTGGTCGTCACCTCACTCTCGGTCTCGCTCGCGATCCTGCGCGTCTACGAGCGCGAGCCGCTGGCGGCCGAGCTCTCCAGACAAACCGGCTCCATCGTCAATTTGACGCGCGCGGCGCTCATCAACGCCGACCCCGAACGGCGGCTCGGGCTGCTGCGCGAACTCTCCGACATGGAAGGCATCCGCGTGTACGCCGCGGCTCCGAGCGAGACGCTCGAGCCGCTGCCGCGCGAGCCTCTGCTGGACCGCGTGACCGAGCTCGTGCGAGTCATGCTCGGTGAGCGCACTCGTTTTGCATGGTCGCGCGACGGTATCGAGGGTTTCTGGGTGAGCTTCTTCATTGACGAAGACGAGTACTGGATCGCGCTGCCGCGCGAGCGCATACGGCCGGACGAGACTTCGGAATGGATCGGCTGGGGAGCCCTGACGCTGGTGCTCTCGCTGCTCGCTGCCTGGCTGATCGCGTCGCGCATCGTCGGCCCGCTTTCGGCCCTCGCCCGGGCGGCGAAACTCGTGGGCAGCGGCGTGACGCCGGAGCCGCTGGCGGAAAAGGGCCCGCGCGAGCTGCGCACAGTCGCTGCGGCGTTCAATCGGATGACCAGTGGTCTTGCCAGCATGGAGCGCGAGCGCACGATCGTGCTCGCCGGGATTTCGCACGACCTCAGAACGCCGCTGTCGCGCCTGCGCCTCGGGCTCGAGATGAGCGGCAGCGAAGAGTCGATCCTGAGCGGCATGAGCGCTGACATCGACGAGATGGACCAGGTGATCGGCCAGTTCCTCGATTTCGCCCGCGGCGAGGATGAAAAGCACGAGACCGTCGATCTCGACGATCTGGCGCGCGGCGTCGTGGACCACTATTCGAGGCTGGGCCGCAACGTGACGTTGATCGACACACCCTCCGCCGGCATCTGCAGGCTCAGGCGCCTCAGCGTCCGCCGCGCGATCATGAACCTGGTCGACAACGCCCTCCGGCACGCGGGCGAACCGGTTCAGATCGCCGTCCGCCGCGTGGCGGACCACGCGCTGGTCGAAGTCCAGGACCGGGGTCCCGGCATCCCGCCCGAGGAAGCGGAGCGTCTCAAGCGGCCGTTCACGCGCCTGAGCGAGTCCAGACGCGGGAGCGGAGGCGCCGGCTTGGGACTGGCGATCGTCGAGCGCATCGCACGCGGCCACGGCGGCTCGCTGGATCTGCTGCCGCGCGAGGGCGGGGGATTGCTGGCGCGGCTCGCGCTGAGCCTGCAGGGTCCGCGTCGATTGCACTG
>DASYPC010000241.1:0-1502 GCA_036007105.1 Burkholderiales bacterium
GTTTCGTGGTTTCCGGGATTCGCCCGGATCAAAGCCTGCCGCGGACTCGAAGATGTCTTGCGCCCCGGCGAGATACGCTTCGCGATCGCGCATTTGTCGCCGCCAGAACCAGCGATCGATGCGCTCCAAGATTCCCGAAGACCACGTGCCGCCCCGAGGCAGGCCGGAGCCCAATTCGTACAACCCGATTGGATCCCGGCCTTCGCCGGGATGACGATTGCTCGCTGCGGGCTCGCGTCGCTAGCGCCGTGAGGCGTTCAGCACGCCCGGCACGTCGCGCACCAGCGCCAGCGTGCGCTTGAGCTCGTCAAGGCCGCGAACTTCAAGCGTGAACGCCATCCGCGCCTGGAGGTTCTTCGACAGGGTGTTGACCGCAGTAACGTTGATCTTTTCGCGCGAGAAGACTTCGGAGATATCGCGCAGCAGACCCTGCCGGTCCATCGACTCGACGATGACGTCGACCGGAAAGACCTCGTCGCGCGGTCGGCCCCAGTCGGCGGTGATGAGGCGCTCGGGCTGGCGCTCGCGCATGCGCGCAACGTTGCTGCAGCTCTGGCGGTGGATCGAGATACCCTTCCCGCGCGTGACGAAGCCGACGATCGCATCGGGCGGCGCCGGCTTGCAGCAACGCGCGAGCCCGGTCATCAGACGGTCGACGCCGACGATGAGGATGCCGCTGCCCGCGCCCGCCGCCTTGCTCTCGCGCGTGACGACGCGCTCTTCATCGGCGCCGGCAGGCGATGCCACGCCCGGCTTGCCGACCGCGCGAATCGCATTCTGCAGCGCACGCAGGTTGATCTCGGTGCGCGCTACGGCGGCAAAGAAGTCCTCGATCTTGGCGTAGCCCGCCTCAGCGGCGACCGCGTCGAGCTTGAGCGCGGTCATGCCGGCGCGAGCGAGCTCGCGCTCGACCTGCTCGCGACCATGCGCGATCGTCTCTTCGACCTGCTGCGCCTTGAACCATTGCCGCACCTTGGCGCGCGCGCGGTGGCTGTGCACGTAACCGAGCTCGGGATTGAGCCAATCGCGCGAGGGCCCGCCCTGCTTGACCGCCACGATCTCGACCCGCTGTCCGCTGGAGAGAACGTGGTTGAGCGGCACCATTGCGCCGTCGACCTTCGCGCCGCGGCAGCGGTGTCCCAGACTCGTGTGTACTGCATACGCGAAGTCGACCGGAGTAGCGCCGCGCGGCAGATCGACCACCTTGCCCTGCGGCGTCAGCACGTAGATCGTGTCGGTGAACAGGCTCGACTTGAACTGCTGCAGCCATTCGCCCGCGTCGGCGACCGCGTCCTTCCAGTCGAGCACCTGCCGCAGCCAGGCGATCTTCTCCTCGTAGCCGGGATCGCGGCGGCCCGCGTGCGCGGCTTCCTTATACCGCCAGTGCGCAGCGACGCCGTACTCTGACTGCCGGTGCATGTCGAAGGTGCGGATCTGTACTTCCAGAGGCTTGTCCTCGGGTCCGATCACAGCGGTGTGCAGCGAGCGGTAGTCGTTCGCCT
>DASYPC010000242.1:0-18286 GCA_036007105.1 Burkholderiales bacterium
GCTGTCGCTGTTCGCGATCATTGCGTTGCTGTCGATCCGTCCCACCGTCGAATTCCTCTCCTGGAGGAAGTCGCTCCGGGAAGGACAGGTTCCGGCCGTGAGCGAAGCAAAGATGCGCTCGATCCGCTTGTTCATTCACGCGGAGCTGGCCGGAATCGTCCTGCTGCTTCTGAATGCCGCGCTGATGGCGAAGGGGATTGGATATCTCGGGTAGAGTGGCTTCGTGACCCACCTTGCAACGCAAGTGACTCTGCAAGAGGAGCTGGCGTCGTTCTACCAGCGCAGCGGGTTCGGCGACGTCGTCGGCGCCAGAACGCTCACTGTCCCGGTCTATACCGGATGCATGCTCGTGCCGCTGCCGAACATCGAGACCCGGCGCCGCTTCCTCAAGTACCACGATCTGCATCATCTCGTGACCGGCTACAGCGTGGGCCGGATCGGTGAAGGCGAGGTCAGCGCGTGGGAGCTCGGCACCGGCTCCGCGTTCGTCTCGCCGATGCTGGGCGTGATGAACCTCATCGCGCTGTCGACGGGATTGGTGCTCGAGCCGCTGCGCATGTGGCGTGCGTTTCGCCGCGGTTGCGCGAGTCGCAATCTGTATCCGGCGGCAATCCGGTCGGACGTCGACGGCGGGAGATGGGCCGACGTCGAGGCGCTTCGCGGGGCGCTTCTGGAGCAGCGCTCCGAGGGTCCGCTCGCGGTCCGCGCCGTCGAGTTCGCCGCCTACTCGGCGATCGCAATGCTGATTCACGCCGCGATCGCGGTGCCCGCCGTGATCGCGCGCTTCGTCACCGACATCACACTCGGCTACAGCTTCTTCCAGGCGGTGAAGCCGAAGAAGCGCGCCGACCTGTACTGAAGCCGAGGTCACGGAGGTGAAGATCGAGCTGGTGATCTTCGACTGCGACGGCGTGTTGGTCGACTCCGAGCCGATTATGAATCGCGTCTTCGCCGAGCAGCTTCACAAGATCGGCCTTGCGCTTCCGGTTTCCGAGGTGGTGCGCAGATTCGTGGGCAAGACGCGAGATCAATGTATCGCGCTGGCGGCGGAGATCAGAGGGTCCGAGCTGCCGCGCCGATTTGGCGCGGATTGGGATGCGGCGGCCTTCGACGCGCTGCGAAAGGAAGTGAAGCCGGTGGCGGGGGTGCCCGAGGTGCTGCGGGACCTGGCGATTCCGTACTGCGCCGCGTCGAACGGCATGCCGGATCGCGTGCGAGTCACGCTGGCTGCGGCCGGCCTGCTCCCCTATTTCGAGGACCGCATCTTCACCTCCTCCGACGTGGCCAACCCGAAGCCCGCGCCCGACCTGTTCCTGCATGCGGCGGCATCGATGAAGGCGGCGCCTGCCGGGTGCGTCGTCATCGAGGACACGCCGACCGGCGTCATGGCCGCGCGCGCGGCGGGAATGCGAGCGTTCGGCTACATTGGCGGCTCTGCATCGGACGCGCATGAGCTCGAACGCAGCGGCGCGACCGTGGTCTTCGACGACATGAGCAGGCTTCCCGGGCTTTTGCAGGAGCACGAGCAAAGGAGCGACATTCCATGAGCACACAGCCGTATTCGATCCACACCGACGTCAAGTTCCCTCCACTGCAGCTGATCGACGTCCGCAAGCTGCAGCAGGAGACGAAAGAGCAGTGGTTCAACCAGACGCTGTGCGAGGTCAACAACTCGGTCGTGCGCCTGGGCGTCCTGCAGGGCGAATTCCACTGGCACAAGCACGATCACGACGACGAGTTCTTCTATGTCGTGGAAGGAAGATTCGTCATCGACCTGGAGGGGCGCTCGGTCGAGCTCGCGCCGCAGCAGGGGTTCACCGTCCCGAAGGGCGTACTGCATCGCACGCGCGCGCCGGTACGATCGGTCGTCCTGATGATCGAGAACAAGGGCGTGGTCCCGACCGGCGACTAGGAAATGAGGGAGCTGCTCGAAGACTCCTTTCGCGCGGCGGTCGCGGCGGCGAACCCGCTGCAGATCCTGCCGGCCCATCTGCCGCCCCCGCCGGCCGGCCGGACGTTCGTTGCGGGCGCGGGCAAGGCCGCGGCGACCATGGCGCTCGCGGTCGAGAAGCATTGGCCCGCGGACGCACCGCTCGAAGGCATCGCGCTGACGCGCTATGGGCACGGCCTGGAGACCTCGCGTATCCGCGTGATCGAAGCGTCGCATCCGATTCCGGACGAGGCCGGCGAAAAAGCCGCGCGCGAGATCCTCGAGAGCGTGCGCGCCCTGGGACCCGACGATCGCCTGCTTGCGCTCGTCTCGGGCGGCGGATCGGCGCTTCTCTCCCTTCCGGCCGACGGCGTGCCGATGGTCGACCTGAAGAACGTCACATCGCAGCTCCTGCGCTGCGGAGCCGCGATCCAGGAGATCAACACCGTGCGCAAGCACCTGTCGGCGATCCAGGGCGGGCAGCTCGCGCTCGCCTGCCGCGCGCCGGTGCTCGCGTTGATCGTCTCGGATGTCACGGGCGACGATCCGACCCACATCGCGTCCGGGCCCTGCTCGCCGGACCCGACGACCTTCGCCGAGTCGCTCGCGGTGCTCGCGAAATATTCGATCGAGGCGCCGCTCTCCGTGCGCTGGCGTCTCGAGTCGGGCGCCGAGGGTCGCACACCGGAGACGCCGAAGCCGGGCGATCCGGCTTTGCGCCACGTCGAGACGCGCGTGATCGGTACCGCGCATCGCTCGCTCGAAGCCGCGGCGAAGCGGCTGCGCAATGGCGGCGTGACGGCAGTGGTCCTCAGCGATTCGATTACCGGCGAAGCGGCCGAGGTAGCGAAGGTGATGGCTGCGCTCGCGCGCGAGGTACGCACCTACGGCTCTCCATGGCGGCCCCGCGTCGCGCTCCTCTCCGGCGGCGAGTGCACCGTCACCGTGCGCGCGGAACGCGGGCGCGGAGGGCGTTGCGCAGAGTTCCTGCTCGCGCTCGCGATCGAGCTCGAGGGCGTCGAGAACGTCTGGGCGATCGCCGCCGATACCGACGGCATCGATGGTACCGAGGACAACGCGGGCGCGATCCTCACGCCCGATACGCTGGCTCGCGCGCGCGCGGCGGGACTCGATCCGAAGCAGAACCTGGCATCCAACGACAGCTACGGGTTCTTCTCGGCGCTCGGCGATCTCGTGGTCACCGGTCCGACGCGCACCAACGTCAACGACTACCGGGCGATCCTGATCGCATAGCCGACGCGCAGGCCGAGCGTGCGCGCCGCGCTGCCGCGCGGCAGCGCAATCTCCGCCAATCCCAGGCTGTTTTCGTACCAGAATGCGCCGTGCGCAGCCTCGAACGTCCTGGCGTAGCGCACCACGCGCGCGCCGGCGCACAGCGCCGCGGTTCGAGCGAGCGTCTGCGCGCGAATTCCGGTCACGCAGTTGCCGTAGTGGTCGACATAGATCACCTGCGCAAGATCGCGGGCGTCGAGGAGGGCATCCGGCGCGCGCTTCGCCTTGAGCCAGTTTTTCGGCAACCGCTTCGCCGCAAGCGCAGCGGCCACCGGCGCAAACAGGTCGCGGCCGTGGAACGAACGGGTGAGGCGCTGCGGTTTCCAGACGATGCGGAAGCACTTCCTGCGGCGCGCGCGCTGCCAGAGAATCGAGAGCAGCCCGTTGTCCGGGCCGACGAAGGTGCGGCCGTCCGCTTTCACGACGATCGCGTCCCGCCTGCCGCCCACTCCAGGGTCCACGACGGTCAGAAAGATGCTGCCGCGCGGATATTCGGGCGCAAGCGCGGCAAGCAGATGCGCGGCCGGCTCGATGCCGAAATCCGCTGCATCGTGAAGCGCATCGACAACCGGTACGCGAGGCGCGAGCGCGCCGAGAACTCCCTTGACCTGCCCGACGTAGAGGTCGTGCGACCCGAAGTCGGTGAACAGGACGATCAGGCGGCTTTTTTCGCCTCGGGCTTCTTCGCAGGCTCGACCATCGCCTGCGGGCTATCCATCAGCGTCACGAGCGCGAGCGGGGCGTTGTCGCCCTTCCTGAAGCCGTTCTTCAGGATGCGCAGATAGCCGCCGTTGCGCTTGGCGTAGCGCGGTGCGAGCTCGGAAAAGAGCTTGCTGACCGTGGCGCGATCGCGCAACCGGTTGAATGCGAGCCGCCGGTTTGCGAGCGACGGCGATTTCCCGATCGTGATCAGGGGCTCGACGACACGTCGCAGCTCTTTTGCCTTGGGCAAGGTGGTCGTGATGCTCTCGTGCCGCAGCAGCGACACCGCCATGTTGCGGAACATCGCAAGGCGGTGGCTCGTGGTGCGGTTGAGCTTGCGCAGGCCGTGACCGTGGCGCATGTCGTCTCTCCCTATGCCCTGTGGTGCTCGAGCCCGGCGGGCGGCCAGTTTTCCAGGCGCATGCCGAGCGTGAGCCCGCGCGACGCAAGCACTTCCTTGATCTCGTTCAGCGACTTGCGCCCCAGGTTCGGCGTCTTCAGCAGCTCCGTCTCGGTGCGCTGGATGAGATCGCCGATGTAGTAGATGTTCTCGGCCTTGAGGCAGTTGGCCGAGCGCACGGTGAGCTCGAGGTCGTCGACCGGGCGCAGCAGGATCGGGTCGACGGCGAGCGCTTTCTTCTCCTCGGTCGGCAGCGCCGTGCCCTCGAGCTGGGCGAACACCGAGAGCTGGTCGACGAGGATGCGCGCCGCGTAGCGCACCGCCTCCTCGGGCTCGATCGCGCCGTTGGTCTCGATGTCCAGGATCAGCTTGTCGAGGTCGGTGCGCTGCTCGACCCGCGCGGAATCCACCGCGTACGACACGCGGCGCACCGGGCTGAAGGACGCGTCCATGATGACGCGGCCGATGCTCTTGGTCTCCTCGGGCAGGTAGCGCACGTTGCCGGGAACGTAGCCCCGGCCGGATTCGATCTTGATCTGCATGTCGAGCTTGCCGCCCGCCGAAAGGTGCGCGATCACGTGCTCGGGGTTGACGATCTCGACGTCGTGTGCCGGCTCGATGTCGGCGGCCGTCACCGGTCCGTCGCCTTTCTTGGAGAGCGTCAGGATCGCTTCCTGGCGGTTATGCAGGCGGAATACCACGCCCTTCAGGTTGAGCAGGATGTCGACCACGTCTTCGCGCACGCCGTCGAGCGTGGAATATTCATGCACCACGCCGGCGATCTGCACCTCGGTCGGGGCGTACCCCGGCATCGAAGAGAGCAGTACACGCCGCAGCGCGTTGCCGAGCGTGTGTCCGTAGCCGCGCTCGAACGGCTCCATCGTCACCTTCGCGTGCGAGGGCGACAGGTTCTGCACGTCCACGATCCGCGGTTTGAGAAATCCGGTCAATGCCATGTGCTTGTCCTCTTTACTTCGAATACAGCTCGATGATCATGCTTTCGTTCAGCGTCGACGGCAGCTCGCTGCGCGCGGGCAGCGACTTGAACGTTCCCTTGAGCGCCTTGGCGTCCACCTCGACCCATTCCGGGAAGCCGCGTCCTTCGGTGGCCTCGGCCGAGGCCTTGATGCGCAGCTGCGCCTTGGCCTTCTCCGCCACCTCGATGACGTCGCCGGGACGCACCTGGAAGGACGGGATATTGACGCGCTTGCCGTTCACCAGGATGCCGTTGTGGCGCACCACCTGGCGCGCCTCGGAGCGCGAGATTCCAAACCCCATCCGGTAGGCGACGTTGTCGAGACGGGTCTCGAGCAGCTGCAGCAACCGCTCGCCGGTCACGCCTTTGGACCGCGCCGCCTCGAAATAGGTCTTGCGGAATTGCCGCTCGAGAACGCCGTAGATGCGGCGGGTCTTTTGCTTCTCGCGCAGTTGCTTGCCGTAGTCCGACATGCGCGAGCCGGATTTCTGTCCGTGCTGGCCCGGCGGGTAGCCGCGGCGCTCGATGGCGCAGCGGTCGGTGTAGCACTTCTCGCCCTTGAGGAAGAGCTTCTCGCCCTCCCTGCGGCACTGGCGGCATTTTGCATCCAAGTTTCGGGCCATGGATTCTCCTCGACGTCCCGGTCAGACGCGCCGGCGCTTCGGCGGCCGGCAACCGTTGTGCGGCACCGGGGTCACGTCCGCGATCGATCCGATCTTGAGGCCGATCGCGTTCAGCGAGCGCACGGCCGACTCGCGTCCCGGGCCGGGGCCCGAAATGCGCACCTCGATGTTCTTGACCCCGCATTCCTGCGCGGCGCGGCCGGCGCGTTCTGCGGCCACCTGTGCCGCAAACGGCGTCGATTTTCGCGAGCCCTTGAACCCCGCGTTCCCCGAAGTCGACCACGACAGCGTGTTGCCCTGCCGGTCGGTGATCGTGACGATCGTGTTGTTGAACGAGGCGTGAATGTGGGCAATCCCTTCGGCGACATTCTTCTTGACCTTCTTGCGCGCGCGCGCGCCCGAGGCCTGCTGCAGTTGCTGCTGGGTTGGTGCGCTCCTGCTTGCCATGCCGTTCCTTTAGTTATGCTCTTTCAGAATTTGGTCTAAACCTTGCCGGCTGGCGCGATCAGCTTGATCGCGGCCTTGCGCGGGCCCTTGCGCGTACGGGCATTGGTACGGGTCCGCTGCCCGCGCACCGGAAGCCCCTTGCGGTGGCGTACGCCGCGATAGCAGCCCAAGTCCATCAGGCGCTTGATCGACATCGAGACTTCACGCCGCAGGTCGCCCTCGACCGCGATCTTCGCCACCGTCTCGCGCAGCCGCTCCATCTCCGCGTCGGAGAGGTCCTTGATCTTGCGCGACTTCTCTACGCCCGCCGCGGCGCAGATCGCCTCGGCGCGCGCGCGACCGATCCCGTAGATCGAAGTGAGCGCGATGCCTGCGTGCTGGTGGTTCGGGATGTTGATCCCAGCAATTCGAGCCATGGAGTCCCCGTTTGACCGCGAAAACCTGAAATTATATCTGTCCGTTCAAACTCTTAGCAAGCCTTTAGGCCCGCGTGTTTCACCCTTGCCGCTGCTTGTGGCGCGGGTCCGGGCAAATCACCCGCACCACGCCCTTGCGACGGATGATCTTGCACTTGCGGCAGATTCTCTTTACCGATGCCATCACTTTCATCGTTGCGTCCTCCGCGGCGCGAGCGCCGCTGTGTATTTCCGTTTTCCAGCTTTACCTTCAACGGGCCGGCAAGCCGCCTTTGAAGTTCGCCTTGCGCAGCAAGCTCTCGTACTGGTGCGTCATGATGTAGGCCTGCACCTGCGCCATGAAATCCATCGTCACCACGACGATGATCAGCAGCGACGTGCCGCCGAAGTAAAACGGCACGTTCCATCGCAGGATCAGGAATTCGGGCAGCAGGCAGACCAGCGTCACGTACAGGGCGCCGGCCAGCGTGAGCCGCAGCAGGATTTTCTCCAGATAGCGCGCGGTCTGGTCTCCGGGCCGAATGCCAGGAACGAAGGCGCCCGACTTCTTCAGGTTGTCCGCGGTTTCCTTCGGGTTGTACTGCAGCGCGGTGTAGAAGAAGCAGAAGAACACGATCAACGCCGCGTACATCAGCACATAGATCGGCTGGCCGGGCGAAAGCGTTCCGGCGAGATCGCGGAGCCAGATCCACCCCTCCGCCGAGCCGAACCAGCCCAGCAGCGTCGCCGGAAACAGGATCAGCGACGAGGCGAAGATCGGCGGGATCACGCCCGACATGTTGAGCTTGAACGGCAGGTGCGAGCTCTGCCCGCCGTAGACGCGGTTGCCCACCTGGCGCTTCGCGTAGTTGACGAGGATCTTGCGCTGCCCGCGCTCGACGAAGCACACGGCCGCGGTGACGACGAGCACGGAGGCTGCAATGAGCAACGAGGTCAGAGGGTGCATCGAGCCGGTGCGTACCAGCTCGAGCGTCCCGGCGATCGCGTTCGGCAGGCCGGCGGCGATGCCGGCGAAGATGATGATCGAGATGCCGTTGCCAAGGCCGCGCTCGGTGATCTGCTCGCCGAGCCACATCAGGAACATCGTGCCGGTGACGAGCGTCGTCACCGTGGTGATGCGGAACATGAGCCCCGGGTCGAGCACCAGGCCCGGCTGGCTCTCGAGCGCGATCGAGATTCCGGTCGCCTGGAACAGCGCGAGGAACACGGTGCCGTAGCGCGTGTACTGCGTGATCTTGCGGCGCCCGGATTCGCCCTCCTTGCGCAGCTGCTCGAGGGTCGGGCTCACCGCCGTCATCAATTGCATGATGATCGAGGCCGAGATGTACGGCATGATTCCGAGCGCGAAGATCGTGAAGCGCGACAGCGCACCACCCGAAAACATGTTGAACATGCCGAAGATGCTGCCGCCCTTGTCGCGGAAGAAGTCCGCGAGCACGTTCGGGTCGATTCCTGGAACCGGGATGTGCGCGCCGACGCGGAACACGAAAAGCGCGCCGAGCAGGAACAGCAGCCGCCGCTTCAGGTCACCGTAGCGCCCGGTCTTTCCGACGTTGGGAAGAGTCGTAGCCAAGTCGCGTCAGGCCTTCCGCACAGCTACTTTAGCCTTGGCGACCGCTGCCTCGACCGTCCCGCCCGCCGCCTCGATCGCCGCACGCGCGCCCTTGCTCGCCTTGATGCCCTTCAGCACGAGCTTGCGGGACAGCTTCCCGGACAGGATCACTTTCGCGACCAGCGTGCGCCCGGGCACTATTCCTTCGGCCTTGAGCGCAGCGAGATCGACGTCCTCGGCCTGCATGCGCTCGAGTGCCGACAGGCGTACCTCGGCATAGGTATCGCGCATCATCGACACGAAGCCGCGCTTGGGAAGCCTGCGATGCAGCGGCATCTGGCCGCCTTCGAAGCCGACCTTGTGATAGCCGCCCGCGCGGGCGCGCTGTCCCTTGTGGCCCAGACCCGCCGTCTTTCCCCAGCCCGAACCTATACCGCGGCCGACGCGATGCCGGGTGTGCTTTGCACCCGCCGCCGGCTTGATGGAATTCAGTCGCATATCGTTCACCCTTCCACGCGCACCAGGTAGTAGACCCTGTCGATCATGCCGCGCACCGCGGGCGTGTCGGCGAGCTCGACGGTCTGGCGAATCCGCTTCAGGCCCAGGCCGCGCACCGTCGCGCGGTGGCTTCGCTTGCACCCCGCGAGCCCCTTGATCAGCATCACCTTGATCGTCTTGTCGGCCATGGATTCCCTCAGTGAGCGAGAATCTCGTCCACCGACTTGCCGCGCTTGGCGGCGATCTCGGCGGGCGTGTTCATCGCTTTCAGTCCCTGCAGCGTCGCCCGCACCACGTTGTACGGGTTGGTCGAGCCGAAGCACTTGGCAAGAACGTTCGTCACGCCCATCACCTCGAATACCGCGCGCATCGGGCCGCCGGCGATGATCCCGGTGCCCTCGGATGCGGGTTGCATCAGCACCACGGCTGCGCCGTGGCGGCCGGTCACCGCATGGTGCAGCGTGCCGTTCTTCAGGTTCACCTTGAACATTCCGCGGCGCGCCTCCTCCATCGCTTTTTGCACCGACACCGGCACCTCGCGCGCCTTGCCCTTGCCCATGCCGACGCGGCCGTCACCGTCCCCCACCACGACCAGCGCGGCGAAGCCGAGCACGCGTCCGCCCTTCACGACCTTCGTGACGCGATTGACCGCGACCATCTTCTCGCGCAATCCGTCGCTGCGCTCCTCGGACTGCTGCACCCTTCTTGCCTGCATCTTCGCCATTAGGTATGTCCTTCGCTTCGATCCGTTGCGCTAGAACTTCAGCCCGCCCGCCCGCGCAGCTTCGGCAAGCACCTTCACCCGGCCCTGATAGCGGTAGCCGGCGCGGTCGAACGCGACTTTCTCGATCCCGGCAGCCTTCGCCTTCTCGGCAATGCGCTTCCCGACGGCTTCCGCGGCGCCGCGATTGGCTCCGTTCTTGAGGCCGGCGCGCACTTCCTTCTCCAGCGTCGATGCGCTCGCGAGCACGCGATCGCCGCGCGCCGTCGTGATCTGCGCGTAAATGTGGCTGTTGGTGCGATGGACCGTCAGCCGGATCGCATCCTGCTGCTGGATCCGGATCCTGGTCTGGCGCGCCCGGCGCAACCGCTGGGACTTGGTGTCGAGCATGACCTGGTTCTCCGCTATTTCTTCTTCGTCTCTTTCAAGACGATCGTTTCGTTCGCGTAGCGCACGCCCTTGCCTTTGTAGGGCTCGGGTGACTTGTAATCGCGGATCTTGGCTGCCGTGAGGCCGACCAGCTGCTTGTCGATCCCGCTGATCACGATCTCGGTCTGGGTCGGCGTCACTACTTTGACGCCCTTCGGCATCATGTGCACCACCGGGTGCGAGAAGCCGAGCGAAAGGTTGAGACGATCTCCCTGCGCCTGCGCGCGGTAGCCGACACCGACCAGCTGGAGCTTGCGCTCGAAGCCGCTGGTGACGCCCGCCACCATGTTGGCAATGTGCGCACGCATGGTTCCGGACATGGCGACCGCGTGGCGCGAATTCCCGAGCGCTTTGCACTTGACGTGATCGCCGTCCTTTTCCACGGCCACGTTGGGATCGAGCGAGCGCGCAATCGCGCCCAGCGGCCCCTTCACCTGGATTTGCTCCGCGTCGATGCTGACGTCCACGCCCTTGGGCAATGCGACCGGGTTCCTGGCGATGCGCGACATGTCCGCCTCCTCAGGCCACGATGCAAAGCACTTCGCCGCCGACCCCGCTGGCGCGCGCCTTGCGGTCGGTCATCACGCCGTGCGACGTCGAGAGGATCGCGATCCCCAGGCCGTTCATGATGCGCGGGATGTCGTGGCGGCCCTTGTAGACGCGCAGCCCCGGGCTCGAGACGCGCTCGATCCGCTCGATTACGGGCCGTCCGGCGTAGTACTTCAGGCCGATGCGCAGCTCCTGCATCGTGCCGTCCTCGTGCACGGCGAAGTCCTCGATGTAGCCCTCGTCCTTGAGGACGCTGGCAATCGCCGCCTTGAGCTTGGATGCCGGCATCTTGACTTCGATCTGCCCCACCATCTGCGCGTTGCGGATGCGGGTCAGCATGTCGGCGATCGGATCGGTCATCCCCATGTGCGTCTCCCTACCAGCTCGCCTTGATCACGCCCGGCACGTCGCCGCGCATCGCGAGCTCGCGCAGCTTGGTCCTGCCGAGGCCGAACTTGCGAAACACGCCGCGCGGCCGGCCGGTGAGCGAGCAGCGGTTGCGCAGCCGCACCGGCGACGCGTCGCGCGGCAGCTTCTGCAGCTTTGCGCGCGCCTCTTCCTTGTCCTCGTCCGAGACGCGCGGGCTCTGCAGCAGCTCGAGCAGCGTCTGCCGCCGGGCCTTGAACTTGTCGACGGTCTTGCGTCGTTTCTGCTGCCTGAGCTTCACTGCGAGTTTCGCCATATCCGATCCTTCAGTGCTTGAATGGAAAACGGAACGCCGCGAGCAGCGCGCGCGCTTCGTCGTCAGTCTTCGCCGTGGTGATGATCGCCACGTTCATTCCCCGAAGCGCGTCGATCTTGTCGTACTCGATCTCGGGAAAGATGATCTGCTCCTTGATCCCCAGGCTGTAGTTGCCGCGGCCGTCGAATGCGCGGCTCGACACGCCCCGGAAGTCGCGGATCCGCGGGATCGCGATGTTCACCAGACGGTCGAGGAACTCGTACATGCGCGCGCCTCGCAGCGTCACCATGCAGCCGACGGGAAAGCCGGCGCGCACCTTGAAATTCGCGATCGACTTGCGCGCGTTGGTGACGACCGGCTTCTGGCCCGCGATCCGCGCCATGTCGCCCACGGCGTTGTCGAGGATCTTCTTGTCGGTGGTCGTCTCGCCCACGCCCATGTTGAGCGTGATCTTCTTGACACGCGGCACCTGCATCACGGTCTTGTAGCCGAACTTCTTCATCAGATCGGGGACCACGGTCTCGCGGTAGTACGTGCGCAGGCGCGGCGGCGGCGCCGGTACCGAGGGCGCCTCCTCGCGCGCCGGCTTGGGCGCGGGCGCACCCTTGCCTTGCGCGGCCGCCTGCTTCTTCGGCTGCGGCTGATTGCCGGGCGGCGGGCCCTTCTTTTGCTGCTGCGGTGCGTTTTTTTCCTTTTCCTTGGCCATCGCGCCCCCTTTACACGTCCACCTGGTCGCCGTTCGAGCGGAATACGCGCACCTTGCGGCCGTCGGACAGCACCTTGAAGGCGACGCGATCGGCCTTCTGCGTGGCCGGATTGAAGAGCGCGACGTTCGAAATGTGGATCGGCATGTCCTTGTCGACCACGCCGCCCGTAAGGCCCTGCATCGGGTTGGGGCGCTGGTGCTTCTTCACCCGATTGATGCCCTCTACGACGACGTGCTCGACGCCCGTGCGCCGCAGCACGGTGCCGCGCTTGCCCTTGTCGCGGCCGGCGATCACGACGATTTCGTCTCCTTTGCGGATTCTCTGCATGGCGGATTCCTTCAGAGCACTTCCGGGGCGAGCGACACGATCTTCATGAAGCGCTCGGTGCGCAGCTCGCGCGTCACCGGGCCGAAGATGCGGGTGCCGATCGGCTCGAGCTTCGGCGTCAGCAGCACCACCGCGTTGGAATCGAACCGGACCAGCGAGCCGTCGGCGCGACGCACGCCTTTCGCGGTGCGCACCACCACGGCGTCGTACACCTCGCCCTTCTTCACCCGGCCGCGCGGCGCCGCGTCCTTGACGCTCACCTTGATCACATCCCCGATCGACGCGTAGCGGCGCTTCGAGCCGCCGAGCACCTTGATGCACATGACAGCGCGCGCGCCGGTGTTGTCGGCGACGTCGAGAATCGACTGCATCTGGATCATTGAGCTTCTCCATCCAACTTGCCCGCTGCGCGCATCGGGCAGTTTTGGACCCCGTACGGGGCGAAAAGGACGCGAATTCTAGTCCGGCTGCACGGCAGCTGGCAAGGTTCGCGTCACACTTCCTTCGACTTCTGGATCAACCTCGTCACCGTCCATGACTTGGTCTTCGAAATCGGGCGGCACTCCGCGATCTCGACCAGGTCGCCGTTCTTGTATTCGCCGGACGGCACGTGGGCATGGTACTTCCTCGAGCGCGTCAGGGTCTTGCCCATCAGCGTGTCCTTCACCCGGCGCTCGATCAGGACCGTCACGGTTTTCTGCATGCGGTCGCTCACCACGCGCCCGACGAGCGTACGCTGGTTTTTCGCGGGTGGCGTCGCGGGTGGCGTCGCCGGTGGCGTCGCGGCTGGCTGCGGCTCGCTCATTTTCCTGCCTTTTCTCTAAGCACCGTGCGCACGCGCGCGATGTCCTTGCGCAGCTTGCGTTTCTGGCTGGTGTTGGACAACTGTTGCGTGGCAAGCTGCATGCGCAGGCCGAACTGGGCCTTCAGCAGCTCGTTCAGCTCCTTCGTCAGCTCGTCTGGCGTCTTGGCGCGAAGTTCACTCGGCTTCATCGGCTATCCCAGCATGCGCTGCACGAGGACCGTGCGGATCGGCAGCTTCGCGGCAGCGAGCGCAAACGCCTGCTTCGCCACGGCAGCGTCCACTCCGTCCATCTCGTAGATGATCTTTCCGGGCTGGATCTCGGCGACGAAATACTCCGGATTGCCCTTGCCATTGCCCATGCGGACCTCGGCAGGTTTGTGCGACACCGGCTTGTCCGGGAACACGCGGATCCAGATGCGGCCGCCGCGCTTGATGTGGCGCGACAGCGCGCGCCGCGCGGCTTCGATCTGGCGCGCGGTGAGGCGCCCGCGTCCGATCGCCTTGAGGCCGTATTCGCCGAACGAGACCTTTGCGCCACGCGTGGCGACGCCGGTGTTGCGCCCCTTCTGCTGCTTGCGGTACTTGGTGCGCGCAGGTTGCAGCATCGTTACTCCTTCTTATCCTCGCCGTCGCCGGCGGGCGCGGCAGGTGCGGCCGGTGCTGCGGGTTCGTCGGTTTCCTTGACCACTTTTCTTGTCCGCTTGATGATCGCCTTCGGCTTGTCGGCCGCAGCCGCATCCGGTTTCCTCGCGCGCGGCGCCGCGGGTTTCTTGTCGCCATCGGGCTTCGGCGGAGCGCGCCGCATGCCAGGCTTCGGTGCCGGGCGCTTCGCCTTCCTCGGCTCTGCAGGCGCCTCGGGCGCCGGAAGCGCCGCCGCAGGCTGCGTGCCGGCGGCAAGCGCCGCTGCCTCGCTCTTCGGCATCACCTCGCCCTTGTACACCCACACCTTGATGCCGATCACGCCATAGGTCGTCTTTGCCTCACCCATGCCGTAGTCGATATCCGCGCGCAGCGTATGCAGCGGCACCCTGCCCTCGCGATACCACTCGGTGCGCGCGATCTCGATGCCGTTCAGGCGCCCCGCGCTCATGATCTTGATCCCTTGCGCGCCCAGGCGCATCGCGTTCTGCATCGCGCGCTTCATCGCGCGCCGGAACATGATGCGCTTCTCGAGCTGCTGGGCGATCGAATCGGCGATCAGCTGCGCATCGATCTCGGGCTTGCGGATCTCCTCGATGTTCACGTGCACCTGGTTGACGCCCATGATGCGGCGCAGCTCCGCCTTCAGCGCTTCGATCTCTTCGCCCTTCTTGCCGATCACCACGCCCGGTCGCGCGGAAAAAATGGTGATGCGCGCGTCCTTCGCCGGGCGCTCGATCAGCACACGACCCACCGAAGCGTGCGCCAGCTTCTTCTTCAGAAAGTCGCGCACCTTGATGTCTTCCGCGAGCATTGCGGCGAAATTCCGGTTGTTCGCGTACCAGCGCGACTGCCAACCGCGGCTGACGCCGAGCCGGAAGCCGATCGGATTGATTTTCTGACCCATGGACCGCCCTTCAATCCCCTACAGTGATGTAGATGTGGCAGGTTTGCTTGGTAACGCGCGTGCCGCGCCCCTTGGCGCGGGCGTGAAACCGCTTGAGCGGCGTGCCGCGCTCGACGTGCACCTTCTTTATCTTGAGCGTGTCGATATCGGCGCCGTCGTTGTGCTCGGCGTTGGCGATCGCCGACTCGAGCACCTTCTTCACCAGCGCCGCCCCCTTGTTCGGGGTGAAGGCGAGAATGCTCAGCGCCTTGTCGACCGCCTTGTCGCGGATCATGTCGGCCACCAGCCGGCCCTTCTGGGCCGAGAGCCGCACACCGCGAAGCACTGCACGCGTTTCCATGCGCCTCCCTTACTTCTTTCCTGGCGCGGCCGGCGCGGCCGCTGCGGGAGCCGCTGCCGGCGCCGGCGTCGGGGCTCCGGGCGTGCCGCCGGGCCGCCGCTCGTGTCCGACCGCCTCCTCGGTGCGCTTGCCCGCCGCCGAATGGCTCTTGAAGATACGCGTCATCGCGAACTCGCCGAGCTTGTGGCCGACCATGTTCTCGGTCACGTAGACCGGGATGTGCTGCCTGCCGTTATGCACCGCGATCGTCAGACCGACGAAATCGGGCACCACGGTCGAGCGCCTCGACCAGGTCTTGATCGGGCGCTTGTCGTTCGTGCTGCGCGCAGCGCCGACCTTCGCCATGAGGTGATAGTCCACGAACGGACCCTTCTTGATCGAACGCGCCATGTTTCAGCCTCTTCTCATCCTGCGCGGCGCCGGTCGCGCACGATCATTACCTGCGTGCGCTTGTTGCGCCGTGTCTTGTAGCCCTTGGTCTGCACACCCCACGGCGACACCGGGGGCTGCGCTGCAGCGGTGCGGCCCTCGCCGCCGCCGTGCGGGTGGTCGATCGGGTTCATCGCCACGCCGCGCACGGTCGGACGCACGCCGCGCCAGCGCTTGCGACCCGCCTTGCCGATCGACTCCAGGTTGTGCTCGTCGTTGCCGGCTTCGCCGATGGTCGCGCGGCACTCGACGTGCACCTTGCGAATCTCGCCCGAGCGCAGCCTCAACTGCGCGTACGATCCTTCGCGCGCGAGCAACTGCGCTCCAGTGCCTGCCGCGCGCGCAAGCTGCGCGCCCTTGCCCGGCAGCATCTCGATGCAATGCACCGTGGTGCCGACGGGAACATTTCTTAGCGGCATCGAATTTCCCGCCTTGATCGGCGCCTCCGAGCCGGAATGCAGCTGCGTGCCGACCGCGACGCCCTTGGGCGCGAGGATGTAGCGCCGTTCGCCGTCCGCGTACAGCAGCAACGCGAGGTGGGCGCTGCGGTTCGGATCGTATTCGATGCGCTCGACGCGCGCCGCGACTCCGTCCTTGTTGCGCCGGAAATCGACCACCCGGTAGTGCTGCTTGTGACCGCCGCCCTTGTGGCGCATCGTGATGCGGCCGGCATTGTTGCGCCCTGTGCCTTTCGGCTCCGTCGTGACGAGCGGCCAGTGGGGCTCGCCCTTGTGCAGCCCCGGCGTGACGACCTTGACCAGCGCGCGGCGCCCGGGTGAAGTGGGTTTGACCTTGACCAGTGGCATCGCTTACTCCGTCGCCGCGAAGTTGATTTCCTGCCCGGCCGCGAGGCGCACGTACGCCTTCTTCCAGTTGCGGCGGCGCCCCATGAAGCGCCCGAAGCGCTTCTTCTTGCCCTTGACGTTCGATACCGTCACCGACTCGACGCTGGTCTTGAACAGCAGCTCGACGGCCGCCTTGATTTCCGGCTTGGTTGCGCGGTCCATGACCCGAAACACGTATTGCCGATGGCGATCCGCGACCCGGGTGCTCTTCTCCGAGACCACCGGCGCGAGGACGATGCTCATCAGCCGCTCGGCCGGATATTTCTTCGCCGCCGTCATGCGAGCATCTCCTCGAGGCGGGCCATCGCCTTGCGCGTGAGCACGACGGCCGGAGAGCGCACCAGCGACACCGGATTGGTGTGGCGCACGGCGAGAATCTCGATATTCGCGAGGTTGCGCGACGAGAGCATGAGGTTGCGGTCGACTTCGTCGGTAATCACCAGCACCTCGGCGAGGCCCATCGCCTTCACCTTCTGCGCGAGCAGCTTGGTTTTCGGCTGCTCGAGCGTGAAGTCGTCGATCACGCGGATGCGGTCCTCGCGCGCGAGCTGCGAGAGGATCGCCGCCATTCCGGCACGGTACATCTTGCGGTTCACCTTGTGAGAAAAATTCTCGTCGGGCGAATTCGGAAAGATCCGGCCGCCGCCGCGCCACAGCGGGCTCGAGGTCATGCCGGCGCGCGCACGGCCCGTGCCCTTCTGGCGCCACGGCTTGCGCGTGGAATGGCGCACCTGGCCGCGATCCTTCTGCGCCCTCGTACCGGAGCGCGCATTCGCCTGGTAAGCGACCACGAGCTGGTGCACCAGCGACTCGTTGAATTCGCGCGCGAACAGCGCGTCGGGCGCACTGATCGTCGCGGCGGCGCCCTGCTCGTTGATGAGTTTGAGTTCCACGGCGCGCCCCCTCAACTCTTCACCGCCGGGCGCACGATGACATCGCGGCCGCTCGCGCCGGGTACCGATCCCTTGATCAGCAGCAGCTGCCGCTCGGCATCGATGCGCACCACGATCAGGTTCTGTATCGAGCGCCGCACATTTCCCAGCTGGCCCGGCATGCGCTTGCCCGGAAACACGCGGCCGGGACTCTGGCGCTGGCCGGTCGAGCCCGGCGCGCGCGTCGTGACCGAGTTGCCATGGGTCTCGCGATTGGAGGAAAAGTGGTGCCGCTTGATCACGCCGGCGAATCCCTTCCCCAGGGTCGTGCCCTGCACGTCCACCTTCTGCCCGACCTTGAAGATGTCGACGCCGATCTTTCCGCCCACCTTGAGTTGCGCAAGCTCTTCTGCGCTCGCCTTGAACTCGCGCAGCAAGTTGCCGGCTTCCACCGCCGCCTTGGCGAGATGGCCGGCCAGGGGCTTCTTGACGCGGGTGGCGCGACGCTTGCCGAACGCGACCTGGACCGCCGCATAACCGTCCGAGTCGGGCGTCTTGATCTGCGTGATCCGGTTGTCGGACACATCGAGCACGGTCACCGGCAGGGTGTCGCCGTCCTCGGTGAAGATGCGCGTCATGCCGACCTTGCGGCCAACCAGTCCGATGCTCATTCTCCGTCCTCTTCTCGTTCGCCCGGAATCTCTCCGGGCCCCAGCTGCAATTGGCCGGGCCTGCTCTCTTACTGCACCTTGATCTCGACGTCGACCCCTGCGGGCAGGTCGAGCTTCATCAAGGCATCCACCGTCTTGTCGGTGGGATCGATAATGTCCATCAGGCGCAAGTGCGTGCGAATCTCGAGCTGATCGCGCGAGGCCTTGTCGATGTGCGGGCTGCGCAGCAGGTCGAAGCGCTGCTTGCGGGTCGGCAGCGGCACTGGCCCGCGCACGACCGCACCGGTCCGCTTCGCGGTGTCGACGATCTCCAGCGCCGACTGATCGATCAGTCGGTAATCAAACGCCTTCAACCGGATGCGGATGCGCTGGCTCGACATGTGGGCCCATTCGTCCTTATTCGATCACCTTGGCGACGACACCGGCGCCCACGGTCTTGCCGCCCTCGCGAATCGCAAAGCGCAAGCCCTGCTCCATCGCCACCGGCGTGATCAGCGTCACGATCATCTTGATGTTGTCCCCCGGC
>DASYPC010000243.1:0-16773 GCA_036007105.1 Burkholderiales bacterium
GCTGCGCGAGCAGCTGGCGCAGCTCGGAAAAACGCATCCGGGAAAAGTGCTGCTGGTGCACGGCGACACGCATCAGTACCGCGACGACCAGCCGCTGCCGGGCTTGCGCCGGATCGAAGTCCCGGGCGCACCGCAGGTGCGTTGGCTGCGCGCGACGCTCTCGGGCGATCGCCTGAAGGTCGAGGCCGCCGATCCGCCCTGACGCCCTGCGTCTCTAGCGCACGACCGAATCGATGACGACCGCCACGCCATTCGCATTGCTTGCGACCGGCGCGCTTTGCCCCTGAAGGTCTCCAGGCTTTGCGGCGACATCGCCCGACTTCGACACGCGCGCGCCGACGACCACCTGCGCGAATCCGGACAGCATCATCGCGGGCGACATGGCCATCGAATCGTCGAGCGCGAACGCGACCGGCAGATCGCGTACCTGCTTGCGCAGCACCGCGAGCGGCATCGGCGGGCCCTGCGCTGCGCGCGCGAAGATGAACACGGTATCTGTGGGAGAGACCTTTTCTGCGAGCGCAGGCGCGAGTCGCACCTCGCCTCGCAGCCGAGCACTCGGTGCAGCCGCCGACGCCGCGGGTGCGGGCGCATCCGCCGCAGTCTTCTGCGGCACGCTACCTCCCGTGAGAGAGCGTGCCTCTTCGACATTGGCGCGGATCGAGCGCGCATCGTCCGAATCGGGCTCCACCAGCGGCAGCATCCGCTCCCAGTACGCAGCCGCGCCCTTGTAGTCCTTGCGCTCGTACGCGCCGGTGCCGGCCAGCGCAAGCGCCTTCAGGTTGCGCGGGTCGATTTCCAGCGCCCGCGCGATCAGCTTCTCCGGCTCGCCTTCGAGCTTGCGCCCGAGCGCCATGCCGAGCGCATCGGCATAGTCCGCGAGCAGCTGCGCATCATCGGGACGCAGCTTGGCTGCATTCGCATACGCTTCGGACGATTCCTTGAACCGGCCGAATGCGGTATACGAGCGGCCGAGCAGCTGCCAGCCTTCGACATTGCCGGGATCGCTCTTCAGCCGCTCGGCGAGCCGCTCGACCATCTTTTCGATCTGCTCGGTGCTCAGCTGGTGCGCGGGATCGGCCGCCGGCACCGGGCCGAGTACCTGCGGACTGCCGATCGCGAGATAGATACCGACCGAGAGCAAGGGGATCGCCGCGCCGACTGCGATTGCCGCACCGCGCGCTCCGCGTATCGAACGCGGCGCTTCCGCTTCGCCCGTATCCGCCAGCAGTCGCGCCTTGAGCTCGCTGGTCGCAGACTCGAAATCGCGCGCGCCGATCGCACCCGAGCGCAGATCGGCCTCCAGCTCGCGCATCTGCTCGGTGTAAAGAGCCGCGTTCGCGGCGTTGCGCGACACGCCGGCGAGCTCTCGGCGCGAGAGCAACGGATAGAGGAGGATCGCGACGACGACGGCGAGCAGCACCCCGGCCAGCAGCCAGAAAACGAGCATCACGTAAACTGTTTCATAGAAGCGAACAACGTTACTTCACCTCCGGACCGGCCTTGCGAGTTTGATCTACATCAACAGCGGCCGGTGGCCCGATATTAGCCTATCGGTGCTTTTGATTTAACGTAGCGAAGTGAGGGGAAATCCTATCCACGCATTTGCTGCAATGCTTGCTGCTGGCGTGCTCGTGCTTGCCGGCACCGCGGGCGCGCAGACCGCCGACCCGCTGCTGGTGTCGAAGGGCTGCATCGGCTGCCACGACCGCGACACGCAGAAGGTCGGCCCTGCATTCAAGGACGTCGCCGCCAAATACAAGGCGGACAAGGCGGCCGAAGGCAAGCTGATCGACATGCTCAAGCAGGGCCAGGGACATCCGGTCAAGGTGGGGGGTTCCGACGCCGAGCTGAAGGCGATCGTGAAATATGTGCTCGCCGTGCAGGGCGGCGCTGCCAAGGAAGCCGCGCCCGCCGCGACCGCCGATGCGCAGAAAGCGGCGGAAAAACCGGACAGCGCGACGTGCCTCGCCTGCCATGGCAACCCGGGATTTTCCGCCACCGGCGCCGACGGAAAACCGCGGCCGCTGCACGTCGAAGGCGACAAGTTCCTCAACAGCGTCCACGGCAAGCGCCAGTGCGTCGAATGCCACAAGGACATCACCGAGATCCCGCACCAGCCGGGCGTGCGGCACAAGGTCAGCTGCGTGCAGTGCCACGAGGACCTCTGGAAGGCTGCGCAGCAAGAGAACAAGACGAAGGACTTTCCGCGGCTCGGCGTGGTCGTCGAGCAGATCGATCGCTACATGAAATCGATCCATGCACGGCCGAGCCGCGAGGATCAGTCGCGCACCAACGCGACCTGCTACAGCTGCCACGACGCCCACTACGTCTACCCGGTCGGCAGCACAGTGCGCGCCGAATGGCGGCTCAACATTCCGAATGCGTGCGGCAAGTGCCACACGAAGCAGCGTGAAGCGTATGCAACCTCCGTTCACGGCAAGGAAGTCCTGCAGAACAAGAATCCGGCGGCGGCCATCTGCTCGGACTGCCACACCACGCACGACGTCGATTCGCCGAAGATGGATTCGATCCGGCTCGGGATCGTCAAGAATTGCGGCGGCTGCCATCAGGAGCAGCTGAAGACCTACACCCAGACGTATCACGGGCAGGTCGGTACGCTGGGATTCGCATACACCGCGAAATGCTTCGACTGCCACGGCAGCCATGGCATCCAGCGGGTCAGCGATCCCGCATCGATGGTGCACCCGGACCGCCGGCTGCAGACCTGCCAGACCTGCCACAAGAAGGCCACGGCGGGCTTCGTTTCGTTCCAGCCTCACGGCAACCCGCACGACCGCACCCGCTATCCGCTCCTGTGGGGCACGACGGTGTTCATGCTCGCGCTGCTCGCCGGCGTATTCGCATTCTTCTGGTCGCACGTCGCGCTGTGGTTCTATCGCGAGTACCAGGAGCGCAAGGAGCGCATGGCGCGGCCGCACGTCGATGTCGATGCCCTGCCGCCCGAGCTGCGCGGCAAGCAGGTCGAGCGCTTCGCGCTTCCGTGGCGGATCGCGCACCTGCTCCTGCTGCTGAGCGTGATGCTGCTGGTGCTGACGGGAACCTCCGTGCTGTTTGCCCACAGCGCCTGGGCGCCGGCTGTCATGAAGGGCCTCGGGAGCCCGAAAGTCGCAGCGATGATCCACAGGGTGTGCGCGGCGATCTTCATCGGCCTCTTCCTCTGGCACCTCGTGTACCTCGCGATCCGCATGCGACGCAGCGGCAAGCCGTTCGAGCTGTTCGGACCCACTTCGCTCGTGCCGAACCTGCAGGACCTGAAGGACATCATCCTGATGTTCAAGTGGTTCTTCGGAAGAGCACCACGCCCGCAATTCGACCGCTGGACGTACTGGGAGAAGTTCGATTACTGGGCGGTCTTCTGGGGCGTGGCTGTAATCGGCGGCAGCGGGCTCATCCTGTGGTTCCCGGCGGCCGTCGCCACCGTATTGCCAGGCTGGGTATTCAACGTCGCCACGATCTTCCATGGCGAAGAGGCGATCCTCGCCGCGGTGTTCCTCTTCACCGTGCATTTCTTCAACAATCACTTCCGGCCGGACAAGTTCCCGGTGGACATCGTGATGTTCACGGGGCGCGTGCCGCTGGAGGAATTCAAGCGCGAGCACTCGTTGGAGTACAAGCGGCTCGTGGAGAGCGGCGAGCTCGCGAAATACCTGGTCGACGCCCCTTCCCGGCCGTTCACGATCGGCTCGAAGGTGCTCGGCCTCACGCTGATCACGATCGGCCTCGTGCTGCTCGTACTGGTCGTGAGCGGATGGATCAGCGGCGTTCTCCTGGCATGAAAGCATCCTCAAAGGCGACATTGATGAGCCGCTACGTGTTTTCCCTCGTCACCTGCGCTGTAATGCTGGCCGGCACCGCGACGGTAACGGCCCAACCCGCGAAGCCGTCGACCCCCGCCCGCGCCGACCTGCGACCGATCTACGCTACAGCGCCCGATGTCGCCGAAGGCAGGCGCCTCGCGGAAGTCTCTTGCACGCGCTGCCACGGGGTGAACGGAATCAGCGCTACCGCCGGCATCCCGCACATCGCGGCGCAGCGTAGCCCGTACCTGTATCTGCAACTGAAAACCTATCTGAAGGGCGCGCGGCCGCAGAGCCCGATGACCGGCGCAGTCAAGTTCCTGAGCGATGACGCGCTGGTCAAGGTGTCGGCGTATTTCGCGAGCCTTGATCCCGCGCGCCCGGCGCCGCCCCCGCAAAAGGCGGCGGCGCAGAAATCGGACCCGCTGCAGGCCGGCAAGGCGGCTGCGGCCGCGTGCGCGGGCTGCCATGGGGATGCCGGAGTCAGCGCTACGCCGGGATCGCCAAGCCTCGTCGGCCTCGATCCGAAATATCTCGTCGCCGCAATGAATGCGTACAAGAGCGGCCAGCGCAAGCACGAACTGATGAAATCGCTCGCGGCCGGAGTCGCCGAAGCAGACTTGAACGGGATCGCGCTCTTTTACGCGTTGCAGAAACCGGCTCGGGCCGGTACGCCGGCCGCCGGGGACGCAAAGGCGGGCAAAGCCGCGGCGGCCGCCTGCGCCGGCTGCCATGGCGACACGGGTGTCGCGGCGGATCCGGCTACGCCGAGCCTCGCAGGACAGGATGCGCAGTACCTCGCGACGGCGACACTCGGGTACAAGGACGGCAGCCGCAAGGACGACACGATGAAGGGGATCGTCGCAGCGCTCGACGACCGCGCGATTCGCGACATCGCGGCCTTCTATGCCGCGCAGCAGCCGCAGGCGCCGAAGGTGCGCAAGCCGCTGAGCCTTGCCGAATGGACCGAGCGCTGCGACCGATGCCATGGAATCAACGGCAACAGCGGCGACCCCCTCATTCCTGCGATCGCGGCGCAGCGCGCCGACTGGCTCGAGCAGGTGCTGAACGCATACCGCACCGGCGCGCGCAAGAGCTCCGCGATGGGGGCGATGTCATCGGTGATGACCGAAGCCGACGTCAAGGAGCTTGCCGCGCACTACTCGCGGCAGACCGCGCGCGCGGTCTCATTCATCGTGCTGCCGGGCAATTAACGAGGAAGGAAAGAACGTGAGCGAAGCATCCATCCATCGGCTGTACCACCATTTCTCCGAGCTGCCCGCGAGCGTTCGCGTTCTCTATACGGCCGTGCTTTGCGTCCTCGGACTCGGCTACCTGTTCGCGCTGGTGTACCTGTTCCATACCTATTCGGGAAAGGATGGCAACCCGCGCTCGCTCTCCTACGAGGATGTGGTCATCGCCTACAGCGGAACCGGAAAAGGCTCGAAGATCGAAGGGGCGCTGCGCGGGTCGATGTCGGTCATGGCGCCGGTCGAAGAACGGACAGTGATCCTGAACTGGGTGCAGGAGGGCTCGGATCGCACCAAGTTCGAGCCCGACGTCCGGCCGATCCTCGACAAGCGCTGCCTCTCCTGCCACGACGGGTCCAACCCGAACCTGCCGAATCTGAACGGCTATGACAACGTGATGAAGGTCACCGAGCGCGACACCGGGGCTGAGGTGTTCACGCTCGTCCGGGTTTCGCACATTCACACGTTCGGCCTGACTTTCGTTTTCTTTCTGATGGGCACGATTTTCAGCCATGCCTACGTGCGCCCGGTATGGTTCAAGTGCGCGGTGATGGCGCTGCCCTTCGTCAGTCTCGTGCTCGACATCGGGTCGTGGTATTTCACCAAGCTGTTCCATCCGTTCGCCGGCGTCGTGATGATCGCGGGCGGCGTGATGGGCCTGTCGTTCGCATTCATGTGGGTAGTGTCGATGTATCAGCTCTGGTTCGGGCGCCCGCCCGAGGCGGTCGCGCGCCGCAAGGCCGGCGAAGCGCACGCGGTCGGCTAGCGGAGGCTGTCGATGATTCGCGCTGTGGCAATCGCCGGCTGTGTGGTCGCGCTTCTCGCGTGCACGGATCGCGAGCAGCCGCCGGCCAAGCCCGCCGCACCCAAGCCGGCGGCGAGCCAGCCTGCGGGCGACCGCAAGGCGGGCCAGATCCTCGCCGAAGCGGAATGCAAGTCCTGCCATGGGCAGGAAGGCGGCGGCGTCGCACCGGGAATCCCGCATCTGGCCGGTCAGCGTGAAGCGTACCTGCTGGCTGCGATCAAGGCCTACAAGGAAGGCAAGCGCAGCCATGCCGCGCTGAAAGTGATCGCCGACCACCTCAGCGACGCCGATGCGCGCAACGTCTCCGCGTACTACGCCGGCCTGCCGCCCGTCGGAATTGCCCCCGCAGGCAACGAGGTGCCGCATGCCTCGCCGTACGAGCGCGGCAAGGCGCGCGCTGGCGAATGTGCAAAGTGCCACGGGGTCGATGGCAACAGCACTACGCCCGGCCTGCCGAATCTCGCCGGCCAGCAGACGCGCTACCTGATCATCGCGTTGCAGGAATACGCGCGCGGCGAGCGCAAGACTTCACCGAAGCACGCCGCCATGCGCGCGCTGACGCCGGTCGAGATGGAGAGCGTCGCAATGTTTTTCGCTTCACAAACGCCAGCGCCGCGCAGCGCACCGCCCGCGAGCGATCCGTCGGCGGGCGCATCGCTGATCGCGGTATGCAGCGGGTGCCACGGCGCGCAAGGGATTGCCGGGGATTCGACGATTCCCAACCTCGCCAGCCAGGACTTCACCTACCTCGTCGAGTCGATCAAGGCCTATCGCACCACGCGCAAGCGCGAGAAGATGCAGCTCTACATCACCGGGCTCAGCCAAGCGGATATTCACAACGTCGCGGCGTTCTACGCGGTGCAGAAGTCCACGCCGTCCGAAAAAGCGCAGACGCTCGTGCGCGACCTGACCGAAAAATGCGACCGCTGTCACGGCGCCGGAGTGGAAGTCCCGGGGATGCCGGTGCCGAAGATCGGCGGCCAGGACCGCGACTACCTGATGATGGCGTTGCGCGCCTACCGCGACGACCGGCGCGAGAGCACCACGATGCACAAGATGAGCCTGCCGTATGGCGATTCGATCATCGAGAGCATCGCGTCGTACTACGCCGCGCAGCGGGCGAAGTAGCGAAACCCGCCACCGTCGGCGGGAGGCTCAATACACCTTGTGCTCGAAGCGCGCTTCGAGCGGGCTCGGCGAGTTCGGCAGGCGGGCCCGGACCGTGACGACGTACTGCGCCTTCGGCCGCAGTTTGACGTAGGTTCCGTAGCTTGCCGAATTGTTGACGACCACCGACTCGAGCGCCTTCGCCTGGCTGCTCATGCCGGGTTCTTCGATCCGGATTTCGACCTTCGCATTCGTCACCGGCGCCTTGCTGCTGCGATCGAGCAGCGAGACGTTGACGTGGTAGTTGCCGCTTCCCGCAGGAACGCCGCCGTGCATCAGGCGTTCTACCGAACCTTCCGGATACTTGCGCAGCGCCTCGGCCGAAACGAACCCTAGATAAACATCGAACCCGCCGACCGTCTTGTGCATTCCGGCAGGCTTCGCGGCCGCGGGCGCCGGCGCAGCGCTCTTCGCCGCTGCGCTCGGGTCGTACATGTACAGGATCGCGTTGCGAACTTCGCTGTCGGTCAGATCCGCCTTGTCGCCGCGCGGAGGCATGCCGCCATGCCCGCGGATCGCCGAGCGCACCAGGCTGTCCACGCCAGCGCTGAGCCGCGGCTTCCAGGCGTCGCGGTCACCGACCTTGGGCGCCCCGCCGTCGCCCTTCTGATGGCACTTGGCGCACTGCTCTTTCACTACCTGCGCGCCGCTGCGCTCGGCCACCATGTCCTTCGCGCTCGCGGGCTCGACCCACTTGCCGCCCGATTGGTTGACCATGTACGCAACCGCGCGCCCGATTTCGAGGTCGGTCAGTTTCGCGGCTCCGCCGTGCCCCGGCATCTCGCGAATGCCCTTGAGCGCGTGCTCGGTCAGGCTGCTCAGGCCTTGCTGCGCGCGCTTGCTCCACGCCTTGCGATCGCCGATCTTTGGCGCGCCTTTTGTGCCCTTGGCGTGGCACGACGAGCAGACGGCGTCGACCACCTGCTTGCCGCTGCGCTCGGTCGCCTGCGCGAACGCATGCGGCGCGGCCGCCATGGCAAAGGCGAACAGCAATCCTGCGATCGGTCCTGTGCGCGTCATCTCTGATAGACCCGTAGAAAGCGTCGCATCATACCAATTCGCGCTTCACCAACGAAAAAGCTGGCCGCAGCCAGCTTTTTCGTGAGGCGCGGCGCCTGATTGACCGCGACCGTGATTTCATCGTCCGATCATGAAATGGTCGGGACTACTTCGTGGCCAGAACCGCCTGGATGCACGCTTTCAGCTCGTCATCCGTCCCCGCTACCTTCGGATGTCCCTTGCCTTCCTTGAGCTTGGCGACCAGCATCGACTCGGCGTCCTTGTTGCCCTTGTACTTGGCGGCCACGTCCTTGTAAGCCGGGCCGACCTTCTTCTTGTCCATGTCATGGCAACCGAGACAGCCCTTGGCTTTCAGCACGTCCTGAGCCTGCACTGCACCGGCTATGAGCGTGCCGGCCGCAGCCATAACGAGCAACATTGCCTTCATTTGAGATCCTCCAGTTTGGAAAATGGGCCCTGCCCCCATGTAACGCAACCTGAGCCGGCGACGTTGACCGCCGGCCAGATCGCCGAGTTTACTCGAAGCGGAAGATGTAGCTCGCTCCAACGAACGTCACCTGCTGGTTCTCCTTGGCGCCGAGCGTCGTTCTATCGCTGTAGGTCCACGGTACGCCGTTGAAATTGTACGTCCACTCGTTGAACTTCGTGCGCTCGTGCACGACGTCGAGACGGACGTACGACGTCTTGTCGATCGCGTAGGCGCCGAACAGCGTCAGGCGCGTCAGGCGGTACGTGACATCGGGAAGGCCGCCGGCAATCGCTAGGAACGCCGCGTTCGTCGCGCTGCAGGCAGGATCGCAGTCCTGATGGTACTTGAGCACGTCGTTCAGGTACACGAGATCGGCGCCGACGTTGAGCCGTGAGGAGACCTTCCCCGTCAGCCTCGTGCCGAAACTGCTGTTGGTATCTGTGAGCACGCCGTCGTAGCCGGTCGAATGCCCCGCGCTGGTCCGTTGCCTGCCTTGAGAGAGGTATGCACTCAGTTTCCATGCATCTGACAGGCTGTAGCTGACGTCCGCGTTGAACATCGTCATGCGCGTATCGCGCAGGCCGGACTCGGTCGGTCCGCTGTACTTGTCCTTGCCGTCTTCGACGAAGAACGTGAAATCGAGCTCCCGGGACGGTGACCAGTTCGCGAGCAGCTTGACCTTGTCGCGGTCGCGGTCCAGGAACATGAACGGGAAGATCGCGGTGCGACTGAAGATGCAGGCGTTCGCGCCGACCGACAGGCAGTCCGGGCTGGCCTCGAACACACCGGTCAGCGGCAGGCTGTTGGGCTTCAGCCACGGCCCATCGCCTTCACGCTTGGCATGGTTGTAGCTGAGCATGCCGTTCACCGTCTCGGACAATGACTTGCGCAACTCGAGCCGGTAGCCCGTTTCCTTGAGTTTCTGCCGTATTCCGCTCAGGCCCGCGACGCTGGCGCTCGGGGTGAACGTGCCGAAATCCTCCTTCTCGAAATAGACGTCGGCCCCTGCGCTGAATCCAGCCGGCAGCGCGTACGTCGCACCGATCTTGCCATCCAGTTTCTTGGGCGAGGGAACGGTATTCGTGTACGTGTTGACGCCTTCGAGGTTGTACACGGCGACCGGCGTCTTGTCCTTCTTCTCATCGAACTTGAGGTCCGCGTGCACATGCAGCGGGCCCCACGGGTGCGAGACAATTCCGACCTGCGCCTTCGTCCAGTCGATCGTGCCGCCGAGATTGCTGCGCCCCGCGGGGGCGTTCGCCAATCCCATCGACAGGAAGTCTTCCTTCTGCGTCATGTGGGTAAACGAGTACTTGAAGTTCATCTTGGTGGACGGCGTGAACTTGTAGTTGCCGCTCAGGAACAGCTGCTGCGCCTGGTTGTCGGGCCACAGCGCTACCGGCAGATTCAGGATTGGTTGCAGTCCGGCGCTCAGCGGCAGCAGCGTTCCGACGCCGTTGATCAGGCTCCCTGGAACGCTGGGCGTGATGTTGCCGTTGGCGTTCGTGTAGAACGAGCCGTAGTAGCCACCCGAGAGATTCAGATTCGTCCCGACGTAGTTGAGTTTTGCGTCGATCTGCCGGATCGTGGAATTCACCGGCTCGGGAAGCATCAGGAATGCCCAGCCGGTCGCTGCCGCGGTCGGCCCGAGACACCCGGGCGCAGTCGCTGACGCGCACGCGAAGCCCTTGCCGAAGAAGCGCGCGCCCTCCTTGTCCTCGTTCTTGAAGTTGATCTCCATCTGCAGCGAGCCGCCGAACCATTTCTCCGCGTTCAGGCTGATGCCCTTGCGTTGCAGCTTCAGGTTCAACTCGTAGCCGCTGCCCGGCGCCGCCAATACTTGGACCGTTGGTGTCGTCGTCCCGGCACCAATCAGGCCGGTGTTGATCGTGCGCGGATCGTGGCGCGTGATCTCGCTGTACTCGCCCCAGAGCTTCATGTCGCCCAGGCGGCGATACGAAAACGCGACCTCGCGGTTGTCGAGACCGAGATTGCGGCCTTCGACCGAGAACCATCTTCCCGTGTCCGCATTCCGGTCGACGATGCTGAAGCCCAGCAATCCGCGATAGTCCTCGGTGCGCAGGCCGTTGAATAAGCCGAAGCGGGCGCGATCCTTCTCATCGCCGCTCAGGAAACCGACGCCGACGCTGAGCGAGTTTCCGGGCGCCATCAGCGCGTCGATCTCCTGCGCGCCGGCGGAGCCGTAGGCGGCGAGGATCGCGAGGGCGATGGCGCTGTGGCAGAAGCTTGGCAGTTTTTTCGCTTTTGTCATGATCGGCTCCCGTTCTCAGCGGAACATGAACTGCGGCGTCGGATTCGTGAACGCCGGGTTGTTGCCGCCGTGCACCTGCGTGTGGCAGTTCAGGCAACCGCGCGCCTGAACGAAGTTCGTCTGCGACTTGCCGCCGGTGGTCGAGTTCAGCAGCGGAGTTCCCGGCACGCCCGGCAGCGCGTTCAACACGCCGGGTTGACCTCTCAGCCCGGCCACGAAGCCGCCGTGCGGGGTGTGGCACTGGTGGCAGAGGAACGGCGGCCGCAGCTTCAGCATGCTGTCGGCCACCGTGCCGTGCGGGTTGTGGCAGATCGAACAATCCTCGTTCACCGGCTCATGGCTGTGCACGAACCGGCCGCGCTTCTCGGCGTGGCACTGGTAGCAGGTCTCCGGGACGCTGTCGCGCTTCATCAGCGCCTTGCCGATCGAGCCGTGCGGGTTGTGGCAATCCGAGCACGCAACCTTGCCCTCGAGGATCGGGTGGCGGAACGTGCGCTGGACTTCGGCGCGCTGCTGCTTGTGGCAGTTGAAGCACACCTCGGGCTGCGTAATTTTCGTCAGCACCTTGTCGGTCGAGTGCATGGTGTGGCAGCTGACGCAAGCGTTGCCGCGCGCCTGGTGCGTACTGCCGTCCCAGTGCGTGCGCTTGCTGCCGCCCGCGTGGCAGGTCTGGCAGATTGCGTTCTTCTCTTCGGCCGCCATCGCCTTGCTGCCGAGGTTCTTGATTCCTCCGACACCCCGGCCGCCGCCCGCCTTGACGTGCTCGGTGCCGTCGCCGTGGCAGGTGGAGCAGTTTCCGGCGTTTGCCGGGCCCCTTACGTTCCCCTTGGTGCCGTGAACCGAGTTCGAGTAGTGATTGACCGTGGCTTCGTGGCAGCCCTTGCAGACTTCGGGCCCGGGTGCCTGCGCCGCGGCTTGCAAACCGAGCAAGGCGAGACCGCCGCCCAGCAACACCGCTCCGATCCATCTGCTGATACTGCGAGTGGCCTGGAACCGCGGACGATCTGCCATTTCGTCTCTCCCTGATTGTTGCTTTGCGGTACTGTTTTTCTTGCTTCCGCCTGACATTCAAATCATGTCAACGATTGCATCGATTCCAGCGCGTTTTGTGCCCTGTGCGTTGACCTGCATCAAGCCGGACTGCTCGTTGCGGGTCGCGACTCCTAAAGTTGCAGTGAGTCGCAGTGGCGAGAAAACCTTGACCTAGGTCAACTTGAAGCTCAGTGTTGATGTCATCCTTTCTGCGATGCACCAAGATCTTCCGGTGAGGGACATCCAGCCGAACGGCAACGGCGCTTCCCGTGATCCGCGGCTCCTCGAGGGCGTACTCGCCAATGTCCCGCTGTTTCGCGGCGTGGCGCAGCACCAGGTCGCGGACCTCGCCGCTCGAGCGAAAGCGATCCACTTCCGCCGCGGCGCGACCGTTTGCGGGCGGGGACGCTGCCTCCCGGGGCTGTACGCGATTGCCTACGGGCAGGTGAAGCTGGCTTTTCGGAGTGAAGACGAAGAACGTGTGGCGCGCATTGTCGGTCCCGTCGAGACCTTCGGATTGGCGGCAGCCATTCTCGGACGCCCCGCGCCGTACGAAGCGGTCGCGCTGGACGACTCGCTGCTGGTGATGGTCCCTTCGGCCGCAGTCCTGCAGATGGTCGAGAATGATCCTCGCTTCGCTCGCGCGGTCATCACCGATCTCGCCGAGCGCACGATGAAGCTGCTCGCGGAAGTGGAGACCGCAGCGCTGCACGGCGGCGTGCAGCGGCTCGCCGGTTACCTCGATGCGCTGGCCGGCAACGGCGAAAACAGGAACTGCACCGTGCGGCTGCCGACGACCAAGACGGTGATCGCCTCGCGCCTCGGCATCAAGAAGGAAACGCTGTCGCGACTGCTGCGCGATCTCGCGCATCGCGGCCTGATCGCCGTCGAGCAGCGAGAAATCGCCATCCACGACAGGCCGGGCCTCGCGGCACTCGCGCGCGAGGAAGCCTAGCCCGCGCGCGCAATCGCGCGCTTGACCGCCCCGGCGTCGGGCTCGATCACCTCGAAGCGCTGCGGCAGCGATTCGAGGTTCTCGAATTCCTTCGGCCGCACCGGATCGTGGCCGAGCGCCTCGCGGATCGTCTCTGCGAACTTCGCCGGCAGCGCGGTTTCCAGGCAGATCATCGGCACGCCGGGCTCGCGGTAGCGCTCGGCGACGCCGATGCCGTCCGCCGTGTGCGGATCGACGGTCACGCCGTAGCGCTCGCTCGTCCGCCGGATCGTCGCAATCCGGTCGGAATGCGTGCTGACGCCGGAGACGAAGCCAGACGCGGCGATTCGCCCGGCGAGCGAAGACAGGTCAAACTCGCCCTGCGCATCGAGCGTCTGCCAGAGCGCCCGGACCTGCGCGGCGTCGCGTCCGACCAGGTCGAACACGTAGCGCTCGAAGTTCGACGCGCGCGAGATATCCATCGAGGGGCTCGACGTTTCGACAGCCGTGCGGCGCACCTGATAGCGCCCGGTGCGGAAGAATTCGTCGAGCATGTCGTTTTCGTTGGTCGCGAGCACCAGGCGCCGCACCGGAAGGCCCATTGCGCGCGCCACGTGGCCCGCGTAGATATTGCCGAAATTCCCTGAGGGCACCGCGAAGGAGACCGGCTCTTCGTCCGAGCGCGTCGCGGCGAAGTAGCCCTTGAAATAATACACCACCTGCGCTGCGACGCGTGCCCAGTTGATCGAGTTGACCGCGCCGATGCGGTAGCGCGCCTTGAACGACGCGTCCGCGTTCACGTCCTTCACCACGCGCTGGCAGTCATCGAACGTCCCCTTCACCGCGAGGTTGTGGATGTTCGGGTCCTGCAGCGCGTACATCTGCGCACGCTGGAACGCGCTCATGCGCCCCTGCGGCGAGAGCATGTACACCTGGATGCCCGCCCTGCCCCGCATCGCGTGCTCGGCCGCCGAGCCGGTGTCGCCCGACGTCGCACCGAGGATGTTGAGCGTGGCGCCGCGCGCAGCGAGCGTCTGCTCGAAGAGCGGCCCGATCAGCTGCATGGCGATGTCCTTGAACGCAAGCGTCGGGCCGTTCGCGAGACCGAGCAGATGCAAGCCGGGTTCGAGCATCGTGAGCGGCGTGATCTCGTCGCTTCCGAAGGTCTCTTTCGCGTAGGTGCGCTCGACGATCCCGCGCAGGTCGGGCACGTCGTCCATGAAGCGCGACAGAATCTCGAATGCAAGCGCCGGGTAGGCCTTTCCGCGCAGCGCCTTCAGGTCGATCACCGGGTACGACTCGGGCACGTACAGCCCGCCGTCGGACGCGAGTCCTTCGAGCAGGATTTCCGTGAAGCCCTTCGGCTGCGCCGCGCCACGCGTCGAGACGTAGCGCACTAGAGCAGCGCTTCCAGGCGAATCCGCGTCACCTTTCCCGGAACGCTCGGCAGCTTCTCGATGCGCGCGATCGCCGCATTGACGTTCTTCTCGAGCGCGAGGTGCGTGAGCATGACGATGTCTACGCGGCGCTCGCCCTCGCCCGGCTCCCTTTGCACCATCGCATCGATCGAGATGGTCGAATCCGCGAGGATCCGCGTGATGTCGGCGAGCACGCCGGGCCGGTCGATGACGCGCATGCGCAGGTAGTACGACGTCTCCACTTCGCCGATCGGCAGGATCCGGTCGTCCGAGAGGCGATCGGGCTGGAACGCAAGGTGCGGCACCCGGTGCTCGGGGTCCGCGGTAATCAGGCGAGTGACATCGACGAGATCGGCCACCACCGCGCTCGCCGTCGGCAGGCTGCCGGCGCCGGCGCCGTAGTAGAGCGTCGGGCCGACCGCGTCGCCCTTGACCAGGACCGCGTTCATCACTCCTTCGACGTTGGCGATCAGGCGCCGCGTCGGAACGAGCGTCGGGTGGACCCGCAGCTCGATTCCCTTCGTTGCGCGCCGGGTGATGCCGAGCAGCTTGATGCGGTAGCCGAGCTGCTCCGCGTACTGGATGTCCTCGCGCGTCAGCGTGGAGATTCCCTCGGTGTAGGCGCTGGCGAATTGCATCGGGATGCCGAACGCGAGCGCCGAGAGGATCGTCAGCTTGTGCGCCGCGTCGATCCCCTCGATGTCGAACGTCGGATCGGTCTCGGCGTAGCCTCTCTTCTGCGCGTCCTTGAGCGCGCTCGCAAAAGGCAGGCCCTTGTCGCGCATCTCGGAGAGGATGAAATTCGACGTGCCGTTGATGATCCCGGCGATCCACTCGATCCGATTCGCCGAGAGGCCCTCGCGCAGCGCCTTGATGATCGGAATCCCGCCGCACACCGCGGCCTCGAACGCAACCGTGACCTGCTTGCGCTGGGCGGCGGCGAAGATCTCGTTGCCGTGATTCGCGAGCAGGGCCTTGTTGGCAGTGACCACGTGCTTGCCGTGCTCGATCGCATCGAGCACCAGCGCCTTCGCGATCGTGGTCCCGCCGATCAGCTCGACGACGATGTCGACGTCCTTGGCGCGCGTCACCTGGTGGGCGTCGGCGGTCACACTCGCCTTGCCATTGACGATCTTGCGCGCGCGGCCGACCGCCTTGTCGGCAACGCGCGTGATGCGGATCGCCCGCCCTGCGCGGCGCCGGATCTCGTCGCCGTTGCGACCGAGCACCTCCCACGCGCCCCCGCCCACCGTGCCGATGCCGAGCAGCCCGACGCGGATCGGGCGCATCAGGCGACGCCCCGCAACAACCCGTCCTTCCTGAACATCTCGCGCACGCCGCGCGTTGCCTGGCGCAGCCGGTGTTCGTTCTCGATCAGCGCGATGCGCACGTGATCGTCGCCGTGGTCGCCGAACCCGATCCCCGGCGCGACCGCGATCTTCGCCTCCTCGACCAGGCGCTTGGTGAACCCGATCGAGCCAAGGCCGGAATAGAAATCGGGAATCTTCGCCCAGACGTACATCGAGGCTTTCGGATTCTCGACCGGCCAGCCCGCCTCGCGCAGGCCGCGCACCATCACGTCGCGGCGCTTCTCGTAGGTCTTGCGGATCTCCTCGACGCAGTCCTGAGGGCCTTCGAGCGCGATGATCGACGCGACCTGGATCGGTGTGAACGTGCCGTAGTCGTGGTAGCTCTTGATGCGCGCGAGCGCGTGCACCAGGTCGCGGTTGCCGACCATGTAGCCGACGCGCCAGCCCGCCATGTTGTAGCTCTTCGACATGGTGAAGAATTCGACTGCGACGTCGCGCGCACCGGGCACCTGCATGATCGACGGCGCCTTCCATCCGTCGAACGTGATGTCGGCGTAGGCGAGATCGTGCACCACGAGGATGTCGTGCTCGTGCGCGAGCGCGATCACGCGCTCGAAGAACGGCAGGTCGACGCACCTCGCGGTCGGGTTCGACGGGAAGCCGATCACCAGCATCTTCGGCTTCGGAATCAGCTCGCGGATCGCGCGCTCGAGCTCGGCGAAAAAATCCACGCCGGGCGTCATGCGCACCGCGCGGATGTCCGCGCCGGCGATGATCGCGCCGTAGATGTGGATCGGATACGAGGGATTCGGGACGAGCACCGTGTCGCCGCGCTCGAGCGTCGCGAGCATCAGGTGCGCAAGGCCCTCCTTCGACCCGATGGTGACGATCGCCTCGGTGTCGGGATCGAACTCGACCGCATAGCGCCGGCGGTACCATTCGCAGATCGCTTTTCTCAGGCGCGGGATGCCCTTCGACACCGAGTAGCCGTGCGTATCGTTGCGCAGCGTCGCCTCGATCAGCTTGTCGACGATGTGCTTCGGCGTCGGCCCGTCGGGATTGCCCATCGACAGGTCGATGATGTCCTCGCCCGCGCGGCGCGCGGCCATCTTCAGCTCGTTGGTGATGTTGAAGACGTACGGCGGCAGGCGCTTGATGCGCGAGAATTCCGGAATCATGGGCTTGGCGCTGTCGTTCAGGTTCATTTCGCCGGCATGCTGCGCTGCAATAAAGCTATGATTCTAGCAGGTACATGGTGGAGTTAACCCCTTGAAA
>DASYPC010000244.1:0-4485 GCA_036007105.1 Burkholderiales bacterium
CACGCGTTCCTGCGCATGACGCGCGGCCAGGTCGGCCCGCGCGGCGCGATGCTGGTCGGCGTGGACCTGAAGAAGGACGCCAACCTGCTGCACGCCGCCTACAACGACGCGAAGGGCGTGACCGCCGCGTTCAACCTGAACCTGCTCGCGCGCATCAACCGCGAGCACGGCGCGGATTTCCGGCTGGCGCGTTTCCGCCACTATGCGCTCTACAACCCGGCGCCGGGCCGCATCGAGATGCACCTCGTGTCGCTCGCCGCGCAGGCGGTGAACGTCGGCGATTACCGCTTCGCCTTCGCGGCGGGCGAATCGATCCACACGGAGAATTCCTACAAGTATTCGATCGAGGAATTCCGCGCGCTCGCGAGGAGCGCGGGCTTCAGGGGCGAAAAAATCTGGCTCGACCCGAAGGGACTATTCTCCCTGCATGGGTTGGTCGCCAGCTAAGCCCCGATTCGGGAACCATCCTTGCGGTGGCCGATGGCGTGGGCGATGCGCTCGGCCGATTCCTTGACCAGTGGTCCCCAGGTCGCCTTCATGCGGTCGGCGGGCGAGGAGATGGAGAGCGCGGCGACCAGGTGGCCCGCGTCGTCGCGCACCGGCGCCGCCACGCAGCGCACGCCGAGCTCGGCTTCCTCGGCGTCGGTGGCCCAGCCCTGGCGCTGGATGCGCTCCAGCTCGCGCTCCATGAGCGGCAGGCTGGTGAGCGTGTTCTTGGTGTGCGCGGCGAGCCCCGTGCGCTTGGCGTATTCGCGCAGCTTGGGAAAACCCTCCTCGAGCAGGAACAGCTTGCCCGCCGCGGTGATGTGAAGGGCGGCGCGCGTGCCGATCACGTGCACCACGCGCATCGCCGAGCGGCCCGACGAAGTGCGCTCGACATAGACGATCTCGTCGTCGTGGCGCACCGAGAGGTTCACGGTCTCGCCGGTCTGCGCGTGCAGCTCGCGCATCATCGGCAGCGCAAGCTCGCGCACGCTGATGCGCGAGCGGACCAGCGTGCCCAGTTCGAGGAGCCGCATTCCCAGCCGGTAGCTGCCGGGCTCGACGCGATCGACCAGCCGGTCCGCGGCCATCGCGGCCAGGATGCGGTGCGCCGTCGACGGGTGCAACCCGGTGTACTGCGCGATCTGCTTCAGTCCGAGCGGCTCGGGATGTTGCTCGAGCGTATCGAGCAGCTTCATCATTCGCTCGATGACCTGGATCGGGCTCTTCGGCTCGTCTTTAGATCGCATGAAGCGCGGGAGTTTATCTCACGATATGAAATGGACGCTATGATTCGCACCATGCGCGTCGGCCTGCTCGTGACCTGTCTCGTCGATCTCGTTCGCCCGCGCATCGGCATCGCCGCGGTCAAGCTTCTCGAGGAGGCGGGTTGCGAAGTGATCGTCCCCGAATCGCAGACGTGCTGCGGGCAGCCGGGCTGGAACTCGGGCGACCGCCGCTCCGCGCGCGCGCTGGCGCAGAAGCTGATCGAGGAGTTCGAGCCCTGCGAGTACGTGGTTGTGCCTTCCGGCTCGTGCGCCGGCATGGTCAAGCTCCATTTTGCGGAGCTTTTTCCCGGGGAAGGTGCGTGGCTCGAGCGCGCCGAGCGGCTCGCGAAAAAGACGTACGAGCTGACCGACTTCCTCGTCAACGTCGCGGGGATTACGCGGGTGCCCGGTGAGTATTCGGGAAGCGTCACCTACCACGACTCCTGCTCCGGGCTGCGCGAGCTTGGCGTCAAGGGGCAGCCGCGCGCGCTGCTCGCGAAAATGGCGGGCGTGCAATTGAAGGAAATGAAAGACGCCGAGATCTGCTGCGGCTTCGGCGGCACGTTCTCGGTCAAGTTCGGCGAGATCTCGGCCGCGATGGCCCAGGCCAAATGCGATCGCGTGCGCGAAAGCGGCGCCGGCGCGGTGGTGCTGGGCGATCTCGGCTGCATGCTCAACATCGAGGGCAAGCTGCGGCGCATGGGCGACGAGCAGACCCTCGTGCTGCACGTCGCCGAAGTGCTTACCTGGGAGCGCTAGTGCAGCTCGCATCGATCCAGTTCAAGCGGCGCGCGAGCGAAGCCCTCGCCGACGAGCGCCTGCAGAGCACGATGAAGCGCTTCGGCAGCGGTTTCGCCGACAAGCGCAGCGCGGCGCGCGCGGCGTTCGGCGTCGCCGCGTTCGAAGAGCTGCGCTCGGCAAGCGCTTCGATTCGCGACCGCGCGATCGAGAACCTGGACGCGTGGCTGCTGCGCTTTGAAGCCGAAGCGACCCGGCGCGGCACGACAGTGCTGTGGGCCGAGGATGCGGACGAAGCGTGCAGGCACGTGCTCGACATCTGCTCGCGTCACGGTCTGCGAAAGGCGATCAAGTCCAAGTCGATGCTGTCGGAAGAGGCCGGCCTCAACGAGGTGCTGGCCGCAGCAGGCGTCCAACCGGTGGAAACCGATCTCGGCGAATACATCCTGCAGCTCGCCGGCGAGCCACCCTCGCACATCATCGCCCCGGCGATCCACAAGGATCTCGCGCAGGTGTCCGAGCTCTTCGAGAAACACCATGCGAAGCCGCGCACCGACGATATCGCCCGCCTCACGCGCGAAGCGCGCGAGATGCTGCGGCCGCATTTCCTCAGCGCCGATCTGGGGATCTCGGGCGCAAACTTCCTGGTGGCGGAGACCGGTTCGGTGGCGATCGTCACCAACGAAGGCAACGGCCGCATGGTGACGACGCTGCCGCGCGTGCACGTCGCCATCACCGGCATCGAGAAAGTCATTCCGACGCTCGAGGATCTCTCCACGCTGAATCGCGTCCTGCCGCGCTCGGCGACCGGTCAGGACATCGAGAACTACTTCTCCATCCTGACGGGGCCGAAGCGCGCGGGCGACGCCGACGGGCCCGAGCATATGTACGTGGTCCTCGTGAACAACGGCCGCACGCGCTTCATCGGCGGCGATCTGCAGGACATGCTGCGTTGCATCCGCTGCGGTGCCTGCATGAACCACTGCCCGGTGTTCCAGACCGTGGGGGGCCACGCCTACGGCTGGGTCTACCCGGGGCCCATGGGCTCGGTGCTGACGCCCGTGTACAAGGGTCTCGAGAACGCGCTCGATCTTCCGCAGGCGGCGACGCTCTGCGGAGCGTGCGAAGTGGCGTGCCCGGTGAAAATCCCGCTGCCCGGGTTGCTGCGCACGCTCCGCGAGCAGCAGGTCGATCGCAACCTGCGCCCGTGGACCGAGCGCGCTGCACTGCGGATGTGGGCCGCACTCGCGCTTCGGCCGCGCCTGTACGCGCTTGCGACCGGGCTCGCCGTCCGTGTCCTGCACTGGATGGGCGGCAAGCGGGGCTCGATCGCGCGCCTGCCTTTCGATCCGGGGTGGACCCAGGGGCGCGATTTTCCGGCGCCGCAGGGCAGGACCTTCCGCAAGCTGTATGCGGAGTACCAGCGCGCATCCCATTGGAGACGTGCATGACCTACGAAACGATGCGCTACGAAGTCGACGCCGGCATTGCCACGCTTACGCTCAACCGGCCGGATGCCTACAACGCGCTGAACATCGCGCTCGGGCGCGATCTGCTGCACGCCGCGATCGAGGCCGACGAAGACCGCGCGGTGCGTTGCATCGTGCTCACCGGAGCGGGAAAAGCCTTCTGCAGCGGCGGTGACGTCAAAGACTTCACCGACGGCATCGACCGCATCGGCGTGCACATCAAGCGGCTGACCACGGATTTCCACGGCGCGATCTCGCGCCTTGCGCGCACGCCGAAGCCCGTGCTCATGGCCGTGAACGGCGTGGCGGCAGGGGCCGGCATGAGCCTTGCAATCGCGGGCGACCTGATCGTCGCGACCGAGTCCGCGCGCTTCACGCTCGCCTATTCGAAAATTGGCGCGGCACCGGACGGAAGCTCCACCTACTTCCTGCCGCGCCTCGTCGGCTATAGCCGTGCGATGGAGCTCTATCTCACGAATCGAACGCTGACAGCGAGCGAAGCGATGGAATGGGGACTGGTCAATCGAGTCGTCGCCGACATGGAGTTCTACGGCGCGGTCGCCAAGCTCGCGCGAGAGCTAGCGCGCGGGCCCACGTACGCGTTCGGGCTCGCGAAGAAGCTCTTCCTGCATTCGACCCAGGAGAGCCTCGAGACGCAGATGGAGCTCGAAGCGCAGGCGATCGCCGCCACGGGGCATAGCGAGGATTTCCGCACCGGGGTCAACGCGTTCGCGAAAAAACTCGGAGTGCCCGAGTTCCGGGGTCGCTAGGGATTGCCTGAAGCACCTGGGGAGAGAGACACCATGAGATGCGCCGCAGCATTCGTCGCCGGTCTTTTCCTTTCGAACGCCTACGCACAAGACATGGGTGTGGTGCGCAAGATGTCCGAGAACAAGTTCGACGCGGTGCCGGGATTGCCCGCTTGTGTCACGTCGGCCGTGCAAAGCGGCGATCCCTCGAAAGGCGCGTCGCTACTGCTCTTCAAAGGCAAGGCCGGCTGCCGGGTTCCCTGGCACTGGCACACGCCG
>DASYPC010000245.1:0-9741 GCA_036007105.1 Burkholderiales bacterium
GCGCGCTCGCGCGCACTGCCGCGGTGTTCCTTTTCGTCGGCTACGCGGGAATCTCGGTGATGCCCGTGTTGCTGCGCGCCCAGCTCCCGACAGCCACCGGACAGTTCATCGCCCTCGTGCAGGGCGTCGTCGTCACGGCAGGCGGGGTGCTCGGGCTCCTGGTCTATCGGCGGCTGGAAGGCTTGCGCCCGGCGGATCCGGCGACGGCGCGCTACTTCGGCCGGCGCTTCTGGTTCTGGGTCGCGGCCGTCATGCTGCTGCTCTTGTGGTTGTCCTGGTCGATCGGCGTGCTGCTGCTCAGGTTCTCGGCCTATCACTCGCTCGTCTGGTCGCTGCGGATCGCGGCGTTCGCCTACATCGTGGACTCGGTGCTCGGCCTGTCGGCGCGCGCGGCGCCGGACGCCGCAACCGGGAAGGCCATGCCCGTTGCCATGTGGATCCCGCTCGTGCAGCGCTCGATCCGCGTGGCCGCGATCCTCGCGATCGGGATCCTGTTCGCCGAGCTGTGGCTGGTCGAGGAATTCGCGGTTCTCGAGCGCGAGGCCTGGGAGCCCGTGCGCCGCTCGCTGATCACCGCGGCGCTGACGCTCGTTTCCGGCTACGTCGCGTGGCGCTACCTGCACGACTGGACCGAGGCGCGGCTGCGCGCCGCGGTGCCGATGCTTGGCGACGAGGACGACGGCCAGGCGCGCCCGGCCTCGCGCCTCACCACGGTTCTTCCGGTGCTGCGCATCCTGCTCGGCATCACGATCGTCGTGATGGCGGTGCTGGTTGCGCTCTCGCAGCTGGGCGTTAATATCGGGCCGCTGCTCGCTGGCGCAGGCGTCGTCGGCCTCGCGATCAGCTTTGGCTCGCAGGCGCTGGTGCGCGACATCGTCTCGGGAATTTTCTTCATGACCGACGACGCGTTTCGCGTCGGCGAGTACATCGACACCGGAAAGCTCAAGGGCAGCGTCGAGAAAATCACGCTCCGCTCGGTGCGGCTGCGTCATCACAACGGCCAGGTCCACACGATTCCGTTCGGCCAGCTCACCTCGATCACCAACTTCAGCCGCGACTGGCAGACCGTGAAGTTCAACGTGCGGCTGGCACGCGATACCGACGTCGAGGTCGTGCGCAAGACCGTCAAGAAGATCGGCATGGAGATGATGCAGCACCCCGAGCTCGGCAAGGAGCTGTTGCAGCCGCTGAAATTGCAGGGCGTCGCGGACATCGCCGACAATGCGCTCGTCGTGCGGATGAAGTTCACCGCGCGGCCGACGAAGCCGAGCTGGGTGCAGCGCGAGGCGCTGAAGCGCGTCTACAAGGTGTTCGGCGAGAAGGGCATCGAATTCGCCTCGAGCACGATCACCGTGCAGTCTGCCGGAGCGGGACCGCTTCCGGCCGACGCCGCCGGCGCTGCCGCCTCGAGCGCGGTGCCGCGCTCCGAAGCCGCGTAAAAAAATAGGGACGTACCCCCGTTTTTTTCCAGAGGAGACCTCATGATCCATGTCCTTGCCGTCATTACTGCAAAACCGGGCATGCGCGATTCGATCCTGCAGGCATTCCGCGCCAACGTGCCGAACGTGCGCGCCGAGCAGGGCTGCATCGAGTATGGCGCCGCGGTCGACGCCGAGCCGGCGCTCAAGTTCCAGACCGCTTTCGGCCCGGATGCGTTCGTCGTCGTGGAGAAATGGGAGAGCCTCGACGCGCTGAAGGCGCACGCGGCCGCGCCGCACATGGCCGCCTACGCAGCGAAGACGAAGGACATGATCGCGAGCCGCACGATTCACATCCTCTCGCCGACCTGAGCGGAGGGCGCCGCCGCTCCCCCGGCGGTAGAATGGGAGTGATCCAATGGCCGATGGCACTCCGACGAGCAAGGACCGGCGCCTGTGGGAGAAGGCGGCGGCGAAATCGCTGCAGGGCGAATCGCCCGATTCGCTTGCCTGGCACACCCCGGAAGGCCTGACGCTGAAGCCGCTCTATACCGCGGCCGATCTCGAAGGGCTGCCCTACACCGACACGCTGCCGGGAATCGAGCCGTTCGTGCGCGGCCCGCAGCCGACGATGTACGCGGTGCGGCCGTGGACGATCCGGCAGTACGCCGGCTTCTCGACCGCCGAGGAATCGAACGCGTTCTTTCGCGAGACGCTCGCGGGCGGCGGGCAGGGCGTATCGGTCGCGTTCGATCTCGCCACGCATCGCGGCTACGACTCGGATCACCCGCGCGTCGTCGGCGACGTCGGCAAGGCGGGCGTGGCGATCGATTCGGTCGAGGACATGAAGGTGCTCTTCGACCGGATCCCGCTCGACAAGGTCTCGGTCTCGATGACCATGAACGGCGCGGTGCTGCCGGTGCTCGCCGGCTACATCGTCGCCGCAGAGGAGCAGGGCGTCGCGCAGGACCAGCTCACGGGGACGATCCAGAACGACATCCTCAAGGAGTTCATGGTCCGCAACACCTACATCTATCCGCCCGCGCCCTCGATGCGCATCGTCGGCGACATCATCGAGTACACCGCGCGCGCGATGCCGAAGTTCAACTCGATCTCGATCTCCGGCTACCACATGCAGGAGGCCGGTGCGACCCAGGTGCTCGAGCTTGCGCTCACGCTCGCCGACGGCAAGGAGTATGTGAAGGCGGCGCTCGGTCGGGGCATGGACGTGGACGATTTCTCCGGGCGCCTGTCGTTCTTCTTCTGCGTCGGCATGAACTTCTACCTGGAGATCGCGAAGCTGCGCGCCGCGCGGCTGCTCTGGTGGCGCATCATGAAGGCGTTCGGCGCGAAAAATCCGCGCTCGATGATGCTGCGCATGCACGTGCAGACTTCCGGCTGGTCGCTCACCGAGCAGGACCCGTACAACAACGTCGTGCGCACGGCGATCGAGGCGATGGCGGCGGTGTTCGGCGGCACCCAATCGCTGCACACCAATTCGTTCGACGAGGCGATCGCGCTGCCGTCCGATTTTTCGGCACGCATCGCGCGCAACACCCAGCTGATCCTGCAGGAAGAGACGCATATCCCGGCAGTCGTCGATCCGTGGGCCGGCTCGTACCTGATGGAGAAGCTCACTCAGCAGATGGCCGACGCGGCGTGGACCCTGATCGAGGAAGTGGACTCGATGGGAGGCATGACGAAAGCCGTCGAGTCGGGCTGGGCCAAGCTCAAGATCGAGGCGAGCGCTGCGGACAAGCAGGCGCGCATCGATCGCGGCGAGGACGTGATCGTCGGCGTCAACAAGTACCGCCTGGGAGCGGAAGCGCCGATCCAGACCCGCGAAGTCGACAACACCGCCGTGCGCGAAGCGCAGCTGAGGAGGCTCAGGGAAGTGCGTGCGAAGCGCGATGCGCAAGCGGTCGACGCCGCGCTGGGTGCAATCACCGCCGCTGCTGCGTCGGGCACCGGGAACCTGCTCGATCTCGCGATCCGGGCCGTCCGCGCGCGCGCCACCGTCGGGGAGGTGAGCATGGCAATGGAGAAGGTCTGGGGCCGCTACCGTGCGAACACGCAGCGCGTCTCCGGAGTCTATGGCGCCGCGTTCGAAAAAGACGACGCATGGAACGAACTGCAGCGCGAGATCGAGCGCTTCGCGAGCGAAGAGGGCCGCCGTCCGCGCATTCTCGTCGCCAAGCTCGGGCAGGACGGCCACGATCGCGGCGCGAAGGTGGTCGCGACCGCGTTTGCGGATCTGGGATTCGACGTCGACATCGGCCCGCTCTTCCAGACACCGGAGGAATGCGCGCGCCAGGCGATCGAGAACGACGTGCACGCGGTCGGCGTCTCGACGCTCGCTGCCGGCCACAAGACGCTCGTGCCCGCGCTGATTGCCGAGCTGCGCAAGCAGGGCGCCGGCGACGTCGTAGTGTTCGTCGGCGGCGTCATCCCGGCGCAGGACTACGCGTTCCTGGAGCAGGCCGGCGTCGGCGGCATCTTCGGTCCCGGCACAGCGATCTCCGATTGCGCGAAGAAGGTGCTGCGCGAGATCCGCGCCGCGCGCGGCGGCAAGCGCGTCCGCGCCGCGTAATGCGTTGAGCATGCCGAGCGATCCGCCCGCCGCGCCGCAGGCCGGCGAGCAGGCTGCGCTCGTGCGCGGCGTGCTCGCGCGCGATCGCAGGGCGCTGGCGAAGGCGATCACGCTCCTCGAGTCGACGCTTCCGGAGCACAGGCGCGAGGCCGAAGCGCTGCTCGCAGCGCTGCTGCCGAGGAGCGGCGAGTCGTTGCGGGTCGGCATCAGCGGCGCGCCTGGTGTTGGCAAGTCAACCTTCATCGAGGCGCTTGGGATCTACCTGCTCGAGCAGGGCCGGCGGGTGGCCGTGCTCGCAGTCGATCCGTCGTCGAGCCTCTCCGGCGGCTCGATCCTCGGGGACAAGACGCGCATGGAGCGGCTCTCGACTGCCGAGAACGCGTTCATCCGCCCGTCGCCGACGGCCGGGTCGCTGGGCGGCGTAGCGGCGAAAACCCGCGAGGCCATTTCCGTTTGCGAGGCAGCCGGGTACGACGTGATCCTGGTCGAGACGGTCGGAGTCGGGCAGTCGGAGACCGCGGTCGCCGAGATGGTCGACGTTTTCGCGCTGCTGCAGATGCCGCACGCCGGCGACGACCTCCAGGCGATCAAGAAGGGGATCGTCGAGCTCGCGCAGCTCGTCGTGATCAACAAGTGCGATCTCGATCCAGCGGCGGCTGCCTCGGCGCGGCGCCAATGGGAGAATGCGCTCGGCATGCTGCACCCGTCCTCTCCCGGCTGGCGCACGCCGGTGCTCGAGGTCAGCGCAGCGCAGGCAACCGGGATCGACGCGCTCTGGCGCCAGGTCGAGTCGTACCGGCACGCGATGACGCAGAGCGGCGAATGGGCGGACAAGCGCAGGCGCCAGGCGGTGGACTGGATGTGGAGTCTGATCGAATCGGGGCTGCACCAGCGGTTCAGCGAGCACCCGGAGGTGCGGGCGCAGCTTGCGCGCCTCACCGAGGACGTGGCGCACGGGCGCGCGAGTCCTTCGGCCGCGGCCGCGGCGCTGCTTGCGCTGGCTCAGGAGAACGTACAGGGGAGGCCATGAAGGAGATCATTCGACGGCTGGAGGAAAAACGCGCCGCGGCGCGCCTCGGCGGCGGCCAGAAGCGCATCGACGCGCAGCATGCCAAGGGCAAGCTCACCGCGCGCGAGCGCATCGAGCTGCTGCTCGACCCGCAGAGCTTCGAGGAATGGGACATGTTCGTCGAGCATCGCTGCACCGATTTCGGCATGGCGGAGAACCGGATTCCGGGCGATGGCGTGGTGACCGGCTACGGCACCGTGAACGGGCGCCTGGTGTTCGTATTCAGCCAGGACTTCACCGTGTTCGGCGGCGCGCTCTCGGAACCGCACGCCGAGAAGATCTGCAAGATCATGGACCACGCGATGCGGGTCGGGGCGCCGGTCGTCGGCCTGAACGACTCCGGCGGCGCGCGCATCCAGGAAGGCGTCGCATCGCTCGGCGGCTACGCCGAAGTGTTCCAGAGGAACGTGCTGGCTTCCGGCGTGATTCCGCAAGTCTCGCTGATCATGGGCCCATGCGCCGGCGGCGCGGTGTATTCGCCCGCGATGACCGATTTCATCTTCATGGTGAAGGACTCCTCGTACATGTTCGTCACCGGCCCGGAGGTGGTGAAGACCGTGACGCACGAGGAGGTGAGCGCGGAGGAGCTGGGCGGGGCGGTGACCCACAGCACCAAGTCCGGCGTGGCCGACCTGGCGTTCGAGAACGACGTCGAAGCGCTGCTGATGACGCGCCGGCTGATCAGCTTCCTGCCCGCCAACAACCGCGAGGCGCCGCCCGCAGTACCCACCGACGATCCGGCCGATCGCATCGAAACGTCGCTCGACAAGCTCGTGCCCGACCACCCCAACCAGCCCTACGACATCAAGGAGCTGATCATCAAAGTCGTCGACGAGGCGGATTTCTTCGAGCTGCAGCGCGACTCGGCGAAGAACATCGTGATCGGTTTCGCCCGCATGGGCGGAAAAACCGTCGGGATCGTCGCCAACCAGCCGCTGGTGCTCGCCGGGTGCCTCGACATCAAGTCGGCGATCAAGGGCGCGCGATTCGTGCGCTTCTGCGACGCGTTCAACGTCCCGATCGTCACGTTCGTCGACGTCCCCGGCTTCCTGCCGGGCACCGCGCAGGAATACGGCGGCATCATCAAGCACGGCGCGAAGCTGCTCTATGCGTATGCCGAGTGCACCGTGCCGAAGGTCACCGTGATCACGCGCAAAGCCTACGGTGGGGCGTACGACGTCATGAGCTCCAAGCACCTGCGGGGCGACGTCAATTTCGCCTGGCCATCGGCCGAAATCGCGGTGATGGGGCCGAAGGGCGCGGTCGAGATCATTTTTCGCGAGGAAAAAGGCGACGCCGCGAAGCTCGCGGCGCGCGAGGCCGAGTACCGGGAGAAGTTCGCCAATCCGTTTGTCGCCGGGCACCGCGGCTACATCGACGACGTGATCATGCCGCACGAGACGCGCGGCCGGATCTGCCGGTCGCTCGCGATGCTGAGCAACAAGAAGGTCGAGAATCCCTGGCGCAAGCACGGCAATATCCCGTTGTAGGGCAATGTTCAAGAAAATCCTGATCGCGAACCGCGGCGAGATTGCCTGCCGCGTAATGAGAACGGCGCACCGGATGGGGATCCGGACGGTCGCGGTCTATTCGGATGCCGACCGCAATGCGCGCCACGTCGAGCTGGCCGACGAAGCGGTCGCGATCGGCGCCGCGCCGGCGCGCGAGTCCTACCTCTCCGCCGAACGCATCCTCGAGGCGTGCCGCAAGACCGGCGCCGAGGCGCTCCATCCCGGGTACGGCTTTCTTTCCGAGAACGCCGAATTCTGCGCACAGCTCGAGGCCGCCGGCATCGTCTTCATCGGGCCGAAAGCGCCGGCGATCCGTGCGATGGGGGACAAGATCGAGTCGAAGAAGATCGCGCAGGCCGCGGGGGTCAGCACGATCCCCGGCCACGGCGAGGCCATTCCGGACGTGGCGCAGGCTGCGCGGATTGCGAAGTCGATCGGCTACCCGGTGATGATCAAGGCGAGCGCGGGCGGCGGCGGCAAGGGCCTGCGCATCGCGCGCGACGATGCGCAAGTGCGCGAGGGATTCGAGTCGTGCCGCAACGAGGCGCGCAATGCATTCGGGGATGACCGTGTCTTCATCGAGAAATTCATCGACAAGCCGCGCCACATCGAGATCCAGGTGCTTGGCGATGCGCACGGCAACTGCGTCCATCTGTGGGAGCGCGAGTGCTCGATCCAGCGCCGCCACCAGAAGGTGGCCGAAGAAGCGCCGTCGCCGTTTCTCGACGACAAAACGCGCCGCGCGATGGGCGAGCAGGCTGTGGCGCTTGCACGCGCAGTCGACTACCAGTCCGCGGGCACCGTCGAGTTCGTCGTCGATGGCGAGCGGAACTTCTATTTCCTCGAGATGAACACGCGGCTGCAGGTCGAGCATCCGGTGACCGAGATGATCACCGGCCTCGATCTGGTGGAGCTGATGATCCGCGTCGCTGCGGGCGAGCGGCTTGCCTTCACGCAGCAGGAGGTCAAGCGCAACGGCTGGGCGATCGAGTGCCGCATCAACGCCGAGGATCCGTTTCGCGGTTTCCTGCCGTCGATCGGGCGCCTGGTGCGCTACCTGCCGCCTGCCGAAGTGCGCGGTGCGGTGCGCGTCGATACCGGCGTCTGCGAGGGCGGCGAAATCTCGACGCACTACGATTCGATGATCGCGAAGCTCATTACGCATGGCGCGGACCGGAACGAAGCGCTGCAGCGCATGCGTGAAGCGCTGAACGCATTCGCGATTCGCGGCGTGTCCTCCAACCTGCCGTTTCAGGCTGCGCTGATACAGCACCCGCGGTTCGTCGCCGGACAGTTCGATACCGGCTTCATCGCCGAGCAGTACCCGAACGGCTTTCATCCGGCCGACATCGTGCACCGCGACCCGTTGCTGCTCGCTGCGGCAGCAGCGTTCGCGCGCCGCCGCTACATCGAGCGCGCGGTCCGCACGACGGGCAGTCTGCAGGGGCTCGAGCGCAAGGTGGAAAGCGGATGGGCGGTGCTCGTCGGTCGCGAGCGATACGCGCTCGATCTGCAGCGCATCGATGGCGGATACGCGATTCACCACGGCGACCAGCGGCACGAGCTGAAGTCGGACTGGAAGCTCGGCGAGCCGTTCCTGCGCGGGACCTGGGACGGAGCGCCTGTGACGCTGCAGGTCGAGCGGCGCGGCATGCGCTACCGGATCCTTCACGATGGCGTGCAAGTCGACGCGACCGTGATGACGGTTCGGGCCGCGGAGCTGCTCGCGAGGATGGCGGAGAAGGCCGCGCCGGATCTTTCGCGCTTTCTCCTCTCGCCGATGCCCGGGCTGCTGCGCGAGATCGCGGTCGCGCCCGGCCAGGAAGTGAAGACCGGAGAGAAGCTGGCGGTGATCGAGGCGATGAAGATGGAGAACATCCTCAAGGCCGACACCGACGGAGTCGTCGACGCGGTGCTCGCTGCCGCGGGCGACAGCGTCGCGGTCGATCAGCCGATCCTGCGCTTCAGGTAGAGAGGCGCCCGTACTGCGCGATTACCTCAGGCGGCGCCTGAACGAGCTCGATCAGCACCCCTTCGCCGCTGAGCGGATGCTCGCCGTCCGCCTTCGGGTGGATGAAGCAGATGTCGTATCCGGTGGCGCCCTTGCGGATGCCGCCCGGAGCGAAACGCACGCCCTGCGCAGAAAGCCAACGCACCGCGGCAGCGAGGTCGTCCACCCACAGGCCGACATGGTTGAGCGGCGGCTCGTGCACTGCAGGCTTCTTTGCCGGATCGAGCGGCTGCATCAGATCGACTTCGCAGCGCGCTGCGCCGCGGCCGAGGACGCCGATGTCCTCGTCGACATTTTCCTTCTCCGAGCGGTACTGGCCGACGATCTCCACGCCGAGCAGCTCGACCCACAAGCGCGCCAAGCGAGACTTGTCCGCGGCGCCGAGCGCGATCTGCTGCAGGCCGAGAATGCGGAATGGCTTTTGCGTCATCTACGTCTTGCGCGCGGCTGCAACGGGCAACCCGTCCAGCCGTCGCACCTCGTCGTTGCGCAGCACCGACGGATCGGCCAGAAACGCGGCTACGAACTCGATCGAGTCGGCGCCCCAGAAGAGCTCACCGTCGACTTCGAACGTCGGCACGCCGAAGACGCCACGCGCGGCCGCCTGCTCGGTGTTTCTGCGCAGCGCGTCCTTGATCTCCTCCGCGCCGAGCTGCATCGGATCGACGCCAAGCGCACGTGCGAGCGTACCGAACGCGATCGGATTCGTCGCGCCGTCGCCGCCGGCCCAGACCGAATCGAAAATCTTTCGCACCGCTTCCGGAGTCGAGCCGCACGCGATCGAAAGACGCAGGTGCTGCAGCGGGTTGAACGGGTGCCCGGCCGGAAAGCGAAATGGGATTCCGAGGCGCTTCGCCCACCAGTTGCACCAGCGATAGGTATAACGGCGCTTGCTTGCGATCTCCGCGGGACCCTTCTGTCCCCAGTGACCGAGCAATCCCGCGAACAGCACCGGCTGATACTCGATCTTCACATCCGGCGGAAGCTCCTTCAGCCGGTGCAGGCAGATGTAGGCGAACGGCGAGACGAAATCGAAATACCAGAGCGCGGTACGCATGAGTTGCTATGCTAGCGCGCTCCGCCGGAGGGGATCTACATGAGGCTCGCAAAGAAGATTGCGCTCGTCACGGGCGCCGCCCGCG
>DASYPC010000246.1:0-3382 GCA_036007105.1 Burkholderiales bacterium
GAAGTGATCCGCAAGGCGGGGATCAAAGCGCAGTAGTCGGCCCTACGGCGCGGGCAACCGGCCGAACAGCTTCTCCAGCGCCAGCCCGATCCCGAGCAGCTTGCGGTCGCTGCCCGCCGGACCGTCGAGCTCGAGCCCGAGCGGCAGGCCGGATTGCGTGCGCGCGATCGGAATCGTCAGCCCCGGGATTCCGGCGTTGCTGCCCGGGTCGGTGTTCTGGATGAACGTCGGGAACGTCGGCACGTCCTGCCCGTTGAGCTTCGTTTTTTCGTCGTCGCCGATCGGCGCTGCCGGCAGCGGCGTGGTCGGGAACGCCAGCGCGACGATCTTGTTTTTCGCGAACGTGTCGGCGTAGAGCTTCTGCAGCTTCGGACGCGTCTCCAGCGCCACCTTGTAGGCCGCGGGCGGCATCGCTTTCGGCGCACCGGGCACGATGACTCCGTCGAACACGCCCTTGACGTCCGGACTCTTGATCTGCGCCGCGACGCCTTTCACGTCGAGCGGAATGTCGTACTTCTTCAGGTACGCGGCGAGATCGACGTTGGCTTCGAACAGCGCAACCGGGAAGCTCACCTTGTCGTTCAGCTCGGCGAGGCCGGGCATGTCGACCTCGACGATTTCGGCGCCGGCCGCCTTGATCTTGTCGAGCGCGGCGAGCGTCAGCTTTTCAGTCTCGGTGTCGAGCCCCTTGAAGAAGTACGCCTTGTGCACGCCGATGCGCATTCCCTTGAGCGTCGCGGGCGCAACCTTGTCGCTCACGCCGGCCAGTATGCCGTCGAGCAGCACGAGGTCTTCGACCGTGCGCGCCATCGGGCCTGCGGTATCGCGCGTGTGCGCAATCGGCGTGATGCCTTCCTGCGAGTAGCGCTTGAGCGTCGGTCGCAGCCCGGCGATGCCGTTCAGCGCGGCCGGGATGCGGACCGAGCCGCCGGTGTCCGAGCCGAGGCCGGCGGGCGCCATCCGCGCGGCGATCGCGTTGCCGGTGCCGCCGGATGATCCTCCCGCGATTCGCTTGGTGTCGTACGGATTGCGCGCCGGCCCGAACGCGCCATTGTTGCTCGTGATCCCGAACGCGAGCTCGTGCATGTTGGTCTTGCCGAGCACGATCGCGCCCGCTCTGATGAGCTTGTCGGCGACCGGCGCGTTCGATTTCGGCTTGAAGTCCCGCAGCGCCGGCGTTCCGGCGGTGTTCGTAAACCCGGCGACGTGAATGTTGTCCTTCACGACCAGCGGCACGCCATGCAGCGGCCCCTTGAACTTCTTCTTCGCCGCCAGCGCATCCGACTCGCGCGCAGCCTTGAGCGCGGCCTCGCGGTCGAACGCGATGAACGCGTTGAGATCCTTCTTCCTGTCGATCGTATCGGCGAGCGCCTTGACCAGGTCCTCGCTCTTGAGCTTCCCGGCGCGGATCTGGCTCGCCGCCTCGGCGGCGGAGAGCTCGGTGAGACTGTCTTGGGCGTTCGCGTACATCGCAATGAGAATGGCGCTCGCGAGCGCCGCAGGTTGCAGGACGCGTTTCATGCTCTCCTCCCTGGTTTTGGAGCGCAGTCTACTGCAGCACGAACCCCTCGTAGCCGTTCGCGGCCACCTCTTCGCATTTCTCGCGATACTTCGGCGCGCCCGCGGCGTAGACCATCAGCGTGCGCTTGCGCCGCGGCAGGTTGGAATTGATGCCGGTCATCCACGAATCGATCTCGGTGAAGAGCATCCGTGCCGCCGACTCATGCACGTGCGCGGTCCACGCCTGCTCTGCTTGCGTGCTCGCTTCGGCGCGGTGGTAGCCGCGCGCGCGCATGTACCGCAGCAGCGCGGTGACCCAGTCCGCGTTCTGCTCGATGCAGCGCGGCATGTTGCAGAAGGTAGATGCGTTGTGCGGGCCGACCAGCGTGAACAGGTTCGGGAAGCCGGCGACCTGCAGGCCGAGGTAGGTCAGCGGCCCGTTCGCCCACTTGTCCTTGAGCGTTTGCCCGCCGATGCCGCGGATCTCGATCCGGTCGAACGGCCCGGTGATCGCGTCGAAGCCGGTCGCATAGATGATCAGGTCGAACGGGTATTCGGTGTTGCTCGTGCGTATGCCGGTCGGCGTGATCCGCTCGATCGGCGTGGCGCGCAAATCAACCAGCCGCACGTTGGGCTGGTTGAACACTTCGTAGTAGCCGCCCTCCATCGGCACGCGGCGCGTGCCGAAGCCGTGGTTCTTCGGGGTGAGCGCGTCGGCAATCGCAGGATCCTTCACCCGCTCGCGGATCTTGCGCCGCATGAAGTCGGTGATCAGCGCGTTGGCATCGCGATCGATCAGGATGTCGCGGAAGTTGCCCATCCAGATGCCGAAGCCGGGCTCGCTGTAGCGCTTCTCGAAGAACGCCTCGCGTTCTTCCGCGCTGACCTCGAGCGCGTTGCGCCGGTCCGCGTCATGGATGAAGCCCCCGTACGACTCACGGCACTTCGCGAAGATCTCCGCATAGCTCGACTGGATGCGGCGCTGCGTCTCGGCATCGATCGGGCCGTTGCGCAGCGGCGCGCACCAGTTCGGCGAGCGCTGGAAGACGGTGAGGTGGCCGACCGTCTTGGCGATTTCCGTGATTGCCTGCACTGCGGTCGCGCCGGTGCCGATCACGCCGACGCGCTTGCCGGCGAAGGACACCTCGTGGTGCGGCCAGTTCGCGGTGTGGAACGATTCGCCGCGGAAGTCCTCCATGCCGGGAATGCGCGGCAGCGTCGGCGCAGAAAGCGGGCCGATTGCAGTGATCAGAAAGCGTGCCTGCGCCCGAGCGCCGTCGGTGGTGACGATCTCCCAGCGGTTCGCGGCTTCGTCGTACGCGGCCGACGCGATCCGGCTGTTGAACGTGATGTCCCTGCGCAGATCGAGCTTGTCGGCGACGAAGTTGCAGTAGCGCAGCGTCTCGGGCTGCGCCGCGAAGTGCTCGCTCCATTCCCACTCCCGCAGCAGCTCCTCCGAGAACGAATAGCCGTAGCTCCAGCTCTCGGAATCGAAGCGCGCGCCGGGATAGCGGTTCCAGTACCACGTGCCGCCGACGCCGTCGCCGGCTTCGAACACACGCACTGCGAGCCCGAGCTGCCGCAGACAGTGCAGCTGGTACATCCCGGAGAGGCCGGCGCCGATGATGAGGACGTCGTAGAAAGGCATTGTCGGACGATATCGTACCCGCAGAGCACGCTGTAGGACGGAGGAGGACGATAGCCGCGTCACCGTAGGACCAATGAGGACGATGCCCGCCCGCGACGTCCGACAGCCTGCCCCGCCGGCTTTCCGTAGGATGCGTCAAGTACTGGTTCCGCGACGTGGCTGGCGGACGCTCCTGCGACACTCCGCGACCGCCAGCCACCTCCGCGCCAATCAGATGCCGCGGCAAGAAGGAGG
>DASYPC010000247.1:0-2649 GCA_036007105.1 Burkholderiales bacterium
CGGGAATCTGGAATGCCGCCATGGCTGCGCGATGCGCCCCGCGAATGAAGCCGACCTGCACGAGCGACAGGCCGAAGCTCTGTGCGAGCAGCGGCAGCAGCACGTAGCTCACATCGGCGAGCCCGTCGTGCAGCGTATGGACGGCGCAGCAGGTGGCGAGTGTGCGCTTTTTCATTCTGGCGATCCTGCGGGTATCGTAGCAGCGAAGGTTCGCGGGCGCCGCGATGCTAGACTGCCCACGCGGTGGTGACCCTTCTTGAAGTAACGAACCTTCGCACCACGTTCTTTACGGCTGCGGGAGTCGTGCGCGCTGTCGACGGCGTGTCCTGGGACGTCCAGGCGGGCGAAACCGTTGCGCTGGTTGGCGAGTCGGGCTGCGGCAAGTCCGTGTCGGCGTTGAGCGTCATGCGGCTCGTCGACGAGGCGGCGGGCCGCATTGAGGCGGGCGAGATTCTCTACAAGGGACGCAACCTGCTCGCGCTCAGCGAGGAGGAGATGCGCAGCGTGCGCGGCCGGGAGATCGCAATGATCTTCCAGGAGCCGATGACTTCGCTCAACCCCGTGCTCACGATCGGTCGCCAACTGACCGAAGGGCTCGAGATCCACATGAAGCTGACGCCGCCGGAAGCACGCGCGCGCGCGATCGAGCTGCTCGCGATGGTGGGGATTCCGGATCCGGAGCGCCGGCTCGCCCAGTATCCGCATCACTTCAGCGGCGGGATGCGGCAGCGCATGATGATCGCCATGGGACTCGCGTGCAATCCGTCGCTGATCCTCGCCGATGAGCCGACCACGGCGCTCGACGTCACGATCCAGGCGCAGATCCTCGAGTTGCTGCGTGACCTCGCGCGCCGACTCGGCGTCGCGATGCTGATCATCACGCACAACCTGGGCGTCGTGGCGCGCTATGCCGACCGGGTCAACGTGATGTATGCCGGGCGGATCATCGAACGCGCGAGCGCGGTCGAGTTGTACGCCCACCCGCGGCACCCTTATACGCTCGGGCTGCTGCGCTCGGTGCCGCGGCTCGACGAGCCGCGCCGCGCGCGGCTCGCGCCGATCGAAGGTCAGCCCCCCGACATGACGCGCCTGCCGCCGGGGTGCTCGTTTGCGCCGCGCTGCGCTTTTCGCGTCGAGCGTTGCACCGAGGAGGCGCCGCCGCTCGAAGTCGTCAGCCCCGGCCACCTCTCCGCCTGTTGGGAAGCCAAGCGCCTGGCGCAGGTGGAAGTTGCCACGGAGGCGGCGTCGTGAGCGAGGTGCTGCTCGAGGTTCGCGATCTGGTCAAGCATTTTCCCGTCAGCGCCGGCCTGCGCCGACCGATGGTTTCGGTAAAGGCCGTAGACGGGGTCAGCTTCACGTTGCATCGCGGCGAGACGCTTGGGCTGGTCGGCGAGTCGGGGTGCGGAAAGACGACGACAGGGCGTTGCGTGCTGCTGCTGGAGCGCCCGACCAGCGGGCAGGTCGTGTTCGAAGGAACGGAGCTGACTACGCTGCCCGAAGCGAAGCTGCGCGGGATGCGCCGGCGGATGCAAGTGATTTTTCAGGATCCTTACTCGTCGCTCAACCCGCGAATGACGGTCGGCCAGATTCTCGCCGAGCCGCTCAAAGTGCACGCCCTGGTCACCGAAAAGAACGCGCGCGCGGCGCGAGTGCACGAATTGCTCGGGCAGGTCGGTCTCCTTCCGCAGCACGCGCGCCGCTATCCGCACCAGCTTTCCGGCGGCCAGCGCCAGCGTGTGGGAATCGCGCGGGCGCTGGCGATGGAGCCCGCCTTGATCGTGTGCGACGAGCCGGTATCGGCGCTCGACGTCTCCATCCAGGCGCAGATCGTCAATCTGCTCGAGGATCTGCAAAAGCGTCTGGGACTGACGTACCTGTTCATCGCGCACGACCTCTCGGTCGTGCGTCACATCTCTGATCGGGTCGTCGTGATGTATCTCGGCAAGGTTGCGGAAGTGGCCGACCGCCGCGCACTCTACGAAGAGCCGCTGCACCCGTATACGCGGGCACTGCTCTCTGCAGTGCCGATCCCGGATCCGAAGCTCGAAGCGCACCGCGAGCGCACGGTGCTGCGCGGCGAGGTGCCGAGCGCGCTCACGCCGCCGAGCGGATGCGTATTCCACCCGCGCTGCCCGATTGCCGTCGCCCGCTGCAGCGCGGAAATTCCGGCGCTGCGCGAAATACGGCCCGGTCACTGGGCGGCCTGTCACCTTGCTTGACTGACAACATTGACAGGAAGCGTTAGCCCCCGTTAATAAGGCTGCAGGAGATCTACAAGACCCCATTGCAGGGGTGGCTTGAGGAGGAGGTGTGGTCATGAAGCGACTTGCGCGTCTATTGGCGCTCGGCGCCAGCACGGTTTTCGTCCTTTCGGCGCAGGCCCAGACCCCGCGCAATGGCGGAGAGCTGGTGTTCCCGGTTCCTTCGGAGCCGCCGTCTTATGACGGCCACCGCGAGGAGACCTTCGGACTGATCCATCCGATCGCGCCGTTCTACAACACTCTCTTGCGCGTCGATCCCAACGACCGGACGGGCACGAAACCCGCTCCCTCGCTCGCCGAGAGCTGGACGGTATCGCAGGACGGTAAGACCTATACCTTCAAGCTGCGGCGGGGGGTCAAGTTCCACGACGGCGCCGAGATGACCTCG
>DASYPC010000248.1:0-2073 GCA_036007105.1 Burkholderiales bacterium
TCGGCCGACATCCTGTTCCTGCAGGAAGTGCAGGGTGTCCACCGCAGGCACGCGCGGCGTTATCGCGACTGGCCGGTCAAGCCGCAGCACGAGTTCATCGCCGACACCGTCTGGCATGAAGTCGCATACGGGCGCAACGCCGATTACCACCAGGGTCATCACGGCAATGCGGTCCTGTCGCGTTTTCCCATCATCTCCCAGTCCAATCGGGACATCTCCGCGCACGCGTTCGAAAGCCGGGGGATGCTGCATTGCGTGCTGCAGTTGAAGCGCGGCCTTCCCCCCCTGCATTGCATCAACATTCATCTCGGGTTGTTCGAGCGCGGGCGCCGCTGGCAGGTGCACGCGCTCTGCGAGCGCATTCGCGAGGTCGTGCCGATGCACGAGCCGCTGATCATCGCGGGCGACCTCAACGACTGGCGCCGCAAGGCCGACCGAACGATTCAGGAGGAGCTGGGCGTAGTCGAGGTGTTCGAAGAGGCGCGCGGGCGGCCGGCGCGGACTTTTCCCGCGGTGATGCCAGTGTTCCGGCTCGATCGCATCTATTCGCGCGCGCTGTCGGTCGTCGCCACCGACGTGCATTACGCATACCCGCTGGCGCGTCTGTCCGACCACGCCGCATTGGCGGCAACCTTCGAGCTCGAGCGCGCAGCGCGCGCGTCTCCGCGCTGATACCGTGGAGCGCTTCCGTCCCGGCAACCGGATCAAGCTCCTCAGGAGTGGCGCCGAGTATTTTCCGGCGCTCGAGCGTGCGATCGATTCCGCCGACCGCGAGATCTGGCTCGAGAGCTATATCTTTGCCGACGATGCCACCGGCCGCCGCATTGCCGCGGCAATGGCGCGGGCCGCCCAGCGCGGGGTCAAGGTCCGGGTCATGGTCGACGGCTGGGGCGCGAAGTTCTACCTCACCCCTGCGCTCGAGCGCTTCATGCGTGACGCGGGCATCGAGCTGCTCAAGTACCGGCCCGAAGTCGCCCCCTGGCAGTTCCGCTCGCACCGGTTGCGCCGCCTGCACCGCAAGCTCGTCCACGTCGACCGCCGCATCGCGTTCGTCGGCGGCATCAACGTCATCGACGACATGAACACGCCGGGGCAAAAGCCGCCGCGGCTCGATTTCGCGGTCAGCGTGGAAGGCCCTCTGCTGCCCGAGATCGCGCAGACCATGCAGCGCGTGTGGGCGCTGGTGCAGCTCGTGCAGCTGGGCACGAGCCAGCTACCGCTCTTTCCGGAGCGCGGACGCGCCGAGCGCGTCGGAACGCAGAGGGCGAAGTTCGTGATTCGCGACAACCTGCGTCACCGCCGCGACATCGAGCAGGCTTACCTGGCGGCAATCCGCCGCGCCAAACGCGAAATCGTCATTGCCAATTCGTATTTCTTTCCCGGCATCACCTTCCGGCGCGCGTTGGCGGACGCGACCGCGCGCGGCGTGGTAGTGACGCTGATCTTGCAGGGGAAAGTCGAGTACGTTCTGCTGCACTTCGCCGGCCGGGCGATGTACGGACAGCTCCTCGACGCTGGCGTCGTGATCCAGGAGTACCACAAGAGCATGTTGCACGCGAAAGTCGCAGTGATCGACGATGCCTGGGCGACAGTCGGATCGTCGAACATCGACCCGTACAGCCTGCTCATGGCGCGCGAGGCCAATGTGTTCGTGCGCGATCGCGCCTTCGCGGGCGAGCTCAAGCACGCGCTCGCCGACATGATCAAGACCGGTGCGCGGCCGGTCGCGCCCCAGCACTGGAAGAGTCGCTCGCGGCTGTACAAGGCGGCGATCTGGGTGGCGTACGGCATCGTGCGGCTCGCGATGGGCTTCTTGGGTTATGGCGGCAACGAGTGGTTTCCGCACCGGCGATGAGACTTCCCTGTGCGGGCGCGACCGGCGCGTCTGCTAAACTTCATCCGTAGCAGCCGCGCCATGGCGCGGGTTTCGTAAATGCGCCGCGCGTCCTCCCTCCCGCTTCCCGCACCGCCCGATCGCGCCTTTCGGGGCGACTGGCACACGGTGCGCACGCTGCTGCCCTATCTCCTGGCGTACAAGGGCCGCGTATTCCTCGCGCTCGCGTGCCTGGTCCT